>NZ_JBBNIH010000094.1:0-21901 GCF_040094125.1 Faecalibacterium longum | reverse complement strand
GGATGCTTCTGAAGAATCGCATAACGATTGTGACCGTCAACAAGTGTATTGTTCCACACGATCAAAGGAGAGAGCAGTTTGCCCTCTTTCAGGATATTTTCTTCAAGCTGCTTAAATTCATCATCGGTCAGAGGGGGAATCTGGGACTGGAACTCCGGGTCGATTTTCAGGTTGATCATATGCACACTTCTTTATCTCTCCTGCTGCGCCGGTTCTTCCTCCCGGAAAAAGGACGCAACATTCTGCTTTGCGGTTTTCAGCTTGAGCAGTTCCTCTTTAGCTTCCTTGTACTGCTCGTAAAACTTTGCCTTTTCGGATGCCAGCTGCGAATACTCGGCTTCCAGCTTTTTCGGGCTGGGCAGCTTGGTGAGGTTGTTTGCCTTGAAATAGGCTGCTGCCGCCCGGTACGCTGTCAGCTCTGCACGGTGCTGCTCCTCAAAGGCTGCGGGTCGCTTGGCGGTCTTTAACTGCTGTGCGACATTCTTGGTGCTGGTATAGGCTGCGACATGATAGCGCAGCGCTTTGTTGGCTTTCATGCGACCATCGAGGTCTTTCACTACTGCCAGCGAGTCGTGGTATGCTTGAGCGTTGCCATACAGTTCACCCAGAACTTTCTCGGCGCTGAGCCGGAATGCGGTCAGGTCTGCAAGTTCGTCAAGGAGTTTCGCCCGGATCTGCTCGGTGTCCGCACCGCCGGAATTGAAGTGCCTTGCAAGTTGGTTAAGGTTTCCGCCCACCTTGCTGCACTGGGCAAGCAAAGTGGAAACAGCGGTCAGGGTTTCTTCTCCGCCGCCGGCAACGATGACCGGTTTCTCGATTTTGACGTTGTGGATGGCTCGGCGGATGAAAGTGGAGAGGGAGAGATTCAGGAGTTTGCAAGTGAGTTCCAGTGACGCTTTTTCCTCCGCTGTCACACGGAACTTGATGACGTGCGTTTTGTTGTTCGGCGTGTCGTGGTGCTGGGAATTGCTGGGAATCGGTTGAACATTCGTTTTGGTCATTGTACCTCCTGTCTGTTCGATAACTCCTCGGTGAAGTTATGTAAAGCACGACACGCCGTTTGTTCGCGCCATCAGGCGCGAACTATGAGCAGGGTTTGGGGCAGGCACGCCCCAACAAGATCACTTCGGAAATGCAGACGCATTGAAGAAGTGAAGTCCCGGTGGAACACAACATTTTCAAGAATTGAAAATTTGTGGCCACGGGACGGTTCTTGCCCTCTACCGCTGCGCTCAAAACGCATTTTCAACAAATGTTTCCAAATTATTAAGACGCAAAAAATAAGTAGCGGGGCTCTGCTCATGTAATGAGGTCACCGTTTGCTCCGAACGAAGTTCCTGCCCCTGTTTGTGCAGCGGTGTTGTCCGGCTCGCCCACACAAAGTGTGAGGTCATGGCGCAGTAGGGATAAGCTGTAAAAAGAAGCATGGACGCCCCCGAAAAGGAGAGCGTCCATGCTTCTTGCTGTATCTGAATGGAGGAGATTGCGAAATCAGTGATTGTCCGGACAGACGATTTCCAGCATCTGATCGAAAACCTCTTCCATCTGCCGCACCAGTGTGAACTGGGTGCGGGCGCGGTCGAGGTTGTGATCCGGGCGAGCAATATGGAAATAATGGTCGCCCTCCAGATAGTCAGTCAGAAAACGGATGCCGCATTCCAGTGTCATGAGCCTTGCACCCCATGCAAGGCTCTTTTTTTCTGCCATGCTCATGGATGCCCCGGCAGTGGAGAGATACCCTTTGGCGAACACTTCGTACAGATGCAGGTCAAAATGGACTTTGCTCTGGTCAGGTTCGTCCTCAGCGCAGTCGTTGGCACCGGTGCGGATGGAATCGCCGAAGTCGTAGGCCGAAAGTCCCGGCATCACGGTGTCGAGGTCAATGACACAGATGCCTTTTCCGGTAGCGGCATCGATGAGGACATTGTTGATCTTGGTGTCATTGTGGGTGACGCGCAGAGGAATTTCGCCAGCTGCCAGCTGATCCAGCAGGACATAGCAGTCCTGCTCCCTCGCATGGATAAATTCGATTTCCGACGTGATATTTTTTGCCCGGCCCAGTGCATCGGCGGCGAGGGCTTTTTCAAAATTGGCATAGCGGTTGGGCGTGTCGTGGAAGCGGGCGATGGTTTCGTGGAGGGTGGAGGCCGGGTAATCCTCCAGCTGGTTCTGGAATTTGCCCAGTGTCTCGGCCACGGTGCGGAAGTCGGTTTCGCTGCCGACCTGCTGCAAACAGATAGTATCTTCTACAAAGTTGTAGGCACGCCATGCGCCGCCGTCTGCATCCAGATAGCAAGTCGACCCCGACAAAGTTGGGATGACATTCAGCGTTTCCCGTGCTGGGTCGCCGCCCTCGGCAAGAATTTTTGCCCGCAGATGCCGGGTCACGCCGCAGACATTCTCCATCAGGCCCACCGGGTTAGTAAAGGTATCTGTGTTGATGCGCTGCAAAATAAAGCGTTTGGAATGATCTTCCCGCCAGACCACAAAGGTGTCGTTGATGTGCCCCTCACCATAGTGGTGAGCATCGCAGAGCACAGGCCCGCCAAAATCAAAGGCATTTGCAGCAGACTGGAGCAGAGAAAGGGAACGGATTTCATCATAAATTTCTCGTTTTCGTTATACTTCATGCCGTTTTGACGGGGCAGGGCGTTGTCCCTGCCGCACCTGACGGCGGTATTCATTGGGGGTCAAGCCTTCCGCCTTGCGGAAGCATTGGGAAAAATAGCTGGGAGAGGAAAAGCCCATCAACTCGCTGATCTGCGCCAGACTGTAACCGGTGTTGCCCAGCATATACTTGCTTTCCTCGATGCGGCGGCGGTTCAGATAGGTGATGGGAGAGATGCCATACTCTTTTTGGAAGGTATGGGCCAGATAGTATTTGTTGATGTGGGCGATTTCGGCAAGGGCATCCAGCGAGATATCTTCGCGGTAGTTGCTGTCCAGATACCGCTTGATCTCCACACACTCCCGGCTGTCGGAGCGGGGCGTTTCCTCTACCTGCAAAGAAAGCGTGGTACACCGCACCAGCCAGATGAGCAACACTTCCAGCAGATCCTGACAGACCGTTTCGCAGCCGTCCAGACTGCGGTCAGCTTCGGCCAGCAGCATATGGAGCAGCGTCACCATCCGCTCCCGATTTTCCCGGCAGTTGAATATGGCGTAGGAAGAATCTGATTTTCCAAATAAGATCTCGATGCCAGCAACGCCCAATACAATGTATTCCAGAGGTGAAGCATTCAGGCTCAACTCGGTATGCTCTACCTGCGGATTGACGATAATCATATCATCCGGTTTGACCGGATAAAGCTGACCGCTTAGATAAAACTGACCTTCTCCGCTCAGACAGTAGAACAGCTCTGTGCAGGAATGGGTGTGGGCAGTACTGTTCCAATCGCCGCCAAATTTGCTTTTGCTAATGTACAGCAGCCGGAAGGATTCCCGTGGAGCGGGAGCATGGCGGATATCAAATCGCTCGGTACTCATAAATGGCTCCTTTTGAGGCAAAACGCAAAAACTATAAAAATAAAAGCAAGATACTAAAAATGCAAGCCTAAAAACGATGCGTTTTTTCGTGCGTTTTTTCTCATTATAGAGGCAATGAAGAAAAAATGCAAGCCCTGATTTTTGGACGGGTTCAATACTTTTGCCTTCGATATAGTGCAAAAAATATGTCAAACTGGTTACAGGCGGGGAAAATGTACCAAAACTACAGTACAAATTTTATTGCTTTTGCTGAAAGAATTTCCAAAAAAGCAATATTTCTAAAAAATGAAACAACAAAGACCTTGTTGCGAACCGTAAAAACCTCTATATTGGAAGCAGAAAAAACCACAGCCCCTTCGGACGAAGCCTGTTTGCCCCGGCTGTGTTTTGAACGGAACTTTATGATGGAGGATACACTATGAAACGCATTTCTCGTCGCAATTTTCTGAAAGTGGCTGGCGTGGGTGCCGCTGCACTGAGCCTGGCTGCCTGTGGTGGTGCTGCCAGCTCCACCGCGTCCAGCACGGCATCTTCTGCCGCTACTTCTTCCGCAGTGGCTGCGGACGTCACCATCAAGGTTGCCGCCATCGAGACCGGCTATGGCGCTGAGATGTGGAAGAAGGTCACCGAGGCCTTTACTGCTGAGACCGGCATCAAGGTGGAGCTGACCACCGACAAGAAGCTGGAGGACGTCATCGGCCCCTCCATGCAGGGCGGCGATTACCCCGATGTGATCCATCTGGCCACCGGCCGTGAGGCTGCCCTGACCGAGCAGTTCATCAAGGGCAACCTGATCGCGGACATCACCGATGTTCTGAGCATGACCGTGCCCGGCGAGAGCAAGAAGGTGAGCGAGAAGATCGCCGGCGGCTTTACCGACACCTCCCTGACCAACCCCTACGGCGACGGCAAGACCTATCTGGCCCCCATGTTCTACAGCCCCTGCGGCCTGTTCTACAACGCCGGTTTCCTGAAGGAAAAGGGCTGGGACGTGCCCAAGACCTGGGACGAGATGTGGGCACTGGGCGACAAGGCTGCCGCTGAGGGCACCTACCTGTTCACCTACCCCACCACCGGCTACTTCGACGCCTTCTTCTACGCGCTGATGTACGCCGCAGGCGGCCCCGACTTCTTCAACAAGGCTACCCACTACGAAGAAGGCATCTGGGACACCCCCGAGGCAAAGACCTGCTTTGATATCGTGGCAAAGCTGGCTTCCTACACCAACCCCATCACCCCCGCACAGGCCAACGATCAGGACTTTACCCAGAACCAGCAGCTGGTGCTGGACAACAAGGCCCTGTTTATGCCCAACGGCACCTGGATCGTGGGCGAGATGGCCGAAGCACCCCGTGCAGACGGCTTTGAGTGGGGCATGACCGCTCTGCCCGCTGTCAAGGCCGGCGGCGACAGCTACAGCTACACCTGGTTCGAGCAGGCATGGATCCCGGCAGGTGCTGAGCATCTGGATGCAGCCAAGCAGTTCGTGGCGTACCTGTATAGTGACGAAGCCTGCAAGCTGTTCGCCGAGAGCGGTGCGATCCAGCCTGTGCTGGGCATTGCCGATGATCTGGACGGCGACAACAAGATGTTCTACTCCATCTATGATAACGGCGCAAAGGCAGCTATGGGCAACTTTGCAGCCTTCAGCGCCATCCCCGGCGTGGAAGTCCGCACCGTGTTCTTCGATCCCGTCAACTCGCTGGTCTCCGGCAGCATGACCGAGCAGCAGTGGATCGATGGCATCAAGTCCGCCAGCGACCAGATGCGCGCCAACATCATCGAGTAATTAAGCCCTGCCCAGCGGGGGCGGTTTTTACCGCCTCCGCTTTTTTGGGCTGTACAGTACCATCAAGAAAGGAGCGGTCAATCCCCTATGAGAACGGATAAAAGCCGCAAACGGTTCGTATTCCTCTGTGTGGCACCGGCTACCATCCTGTTTTTCCTCTTTATGATCCTGCCCACCCTCAACGTGTTCCGCATGAGTTTGTATGAGCGAGGTGCCTATTCTCCCAACGAGACCTTTGTGGGGCTCAAAAACTTCCAGCATCTGCTGAAAGATACCCAGTTCATCCGCTCCATGCAGAATATGATCCTGCTCGTGGTGGTGGTCACCATCGTCACCTTTGCGTTTGCACTGGTGTTTGCAGCCATCCTGACCCGCGAAAAGATCAAAGGGCAGAACTTCTTTCGCATCATCTTCTACATCCCCAACATCCTGTCGGTGGTCGTCATCTCCGGCATCTTCTCTGCCATCTATAAGCCGGAAAATGGCATGCTGAACAGCATCATCGGCCTGTTCCGCAACATGAGCGACCCCATCCTGTGGAAGGGCGAAAAACTGGTCATCCCCTCCATCATCATTGCCATGGTGTGGCAGGCCATCGGCTACTACATGGTCATGTACATGGCCTCCATGTCTGCCGTGCCCATCAGCCTGTACGAGAGCGCCAATCTGGACGGTGCCGGGCGGCTGACCCAGTTCTTCCAGATCACCATCCCCCTCATCTGGACGAACATCCGCACCACCCTGACCTTCTTCATTATCTCCACCATTAACATGGCGTTCCTGTTTGTCAAGGCCATGACCAGCGGCGGGCCCAACGGCGCATCGGATGTGGCGCTGAGCTATATGTACAGCCAGAAAGACGCTGGCCTGTATGGTTATAGTATGGCCATCGGCGTGGTCATCTTCCTGTTCTCGTTTGCGCTGTCCGCCTGTGTCAACAAGGCCACCAGCCGTGACCCGCTGGAATTTTAAGGAGGGAAGAAGATGCAGAATACCACCGAAAAATCTTCCCGCTCTGCGGAAGGTCTGTACAAGTTTTTCATCTATTTTGTGCTGGTTCTGCTGGCCGTGACCATCATCGTGCCGGTGGCATGGGTGTTCATGGCCTCCATCAAGCAGAACGCCGAGTTCTACGGCAACCCCTGGGCATTGCCCGCCGGGTTCTACTGGCAGAACTTCGTCAACGCATGGAACGGCGCGAAAATGGGCGAATATATGCTCAACTCGGTCATCGTCACCGCGCTGGCGCTGGCACTGTTGCTGGTCGTTGCCCTGCCCGCCGCCTACTGTCTGTCCCGCTTCCACTTCAAGGGGCGCAAGATACTGAACACCTTGTTCATGGCGGGCCTGTTCATCAATGTGAACTACATCGTGGTGCCCATCTTTTTGATGCTGCGGGACAGCGATGTGTGGCTGAAAGGCCATTTCGGCAGCGGCTTTCTGCTGAACAATCTGGTGGTGCTGGCGGTGGTATACGCCGCCACCGCGCTGCCCTTTACCATCTACCTGCTGTCGGGCTACTTTGCCACCCTGCCCCACGACTTTGAGGAGGCGGCCTACATCGACGGTGCGAGCTATTTCTCCACCATGACCCGCATCATCTTCCCCATGGCAAAGCCGTCCATCATCACCATTATCCTGTTCAACTTCCTGTCCTTCTGGAACGAGTATATCATTTCCATGACCCTCATGAGTTCTACCAGCGCACCCCGCACCCTGCCGGTCGGCCTGCTGAACCTGATGCAGGCCCAGCAGAGTGCGGCGCAGTACGGCACCATGTATGCCGGTTTAGTGCTGGTGATGCTGCCCACCCTGATTTTGTACATCTGCGTGCAGCGGCAGCTGACGCAGGGCATGACCGTGGGCGGTCTGAAAGGGTAAGGTGACAAACGATGAAAGCATTCTGGAAAAACAATCCTGCCCTGCGCATCGTGCTGATGATCGTGCTGTTTGTGCTGTCCATTGCACTGGTGGTCGCAGGCTGGAAAATGACCGGGCAGCTGGCTGGTCTTGGCATTATGCTCTTGGGCGTGGCGTTGCTGCTGGCAGTGCTGGCCATCTACAATGCGACCTATCAGGATTGAGGATAAGAGAGAGGTAAAGGAGAATCCCTATGGATGAAACAAGAAAGTCCGGGCGCGTGACAATCCCCACCGACTTGGACGTGGTGCCCGAAACGCTGGAAATTCTGAAAAAGTGGGGTGCAGACGCCATCCGCGACTGCGACGGCACCGACTTTCCGCAGCAGCTGAAGGATGCCGATGCAAAGATCTACTCCACCTATTATACCACCCGCAAGGACAACGCATGGGCCAAGGCGAACCCGGACGAGGTACAGCAGTGCTACATCATGACCGGCTTCTACACCGCTCCCGGCGACACCGTGACCATCCCGCTGATGAAGGGCATCAGCCCGGAGCTGATGCAGGTGAACACCAACGATGACATCACCCGCTGGTGGGAGGTCATGGACCGAACCACCGGCCAGCCCGTGCCGCCGGAAAAGTGGAGCTATGCGGACGGCAGCGTGACCGTGCAGGCCGTGCCGTTCCATGAATATACGGTCAGCTTTCTGGCCTACCTCATCTGGGATCCGGTACACATGTACAATGCCACCACCAACGGATGGACGAACTTTGAGCATCAGATCACCTTTGATGTCCGTCAGCCCAAGACCCACAAGTATTCGATGGAACGTCTGCGGAAGTTCATCCAGGAGCATCCGTATGTGAACGTCATCCGCTACACCACCTTCTTCCACCAGTTCACCCTGATCTTCGACGAGCTGAAGCGGGAGAAGTTCGTGGACTGGTATGGCTACTCTGCTTCGGTCAGCCCTTATATCCTCAACCAGTTTGAGCAGGAAGTGGGCTACAAGTTCCGCCCGGAGTACATCATCGATCAGGGCTACTATAACAACCAGTACCGGGTGCCCAGCAAGGAATTTCGGGATTTTCAGGCCTTCCAGCGCCGCGAGGTGGCAAAGCTTGCCAAGGAGATGGTGGACATCACCCACGCGTGCGGGTGCGAAGCCATGATGTTCCTCGGCGATCACTGGATCGGCACCGAACCTTTCATGCCAGAGTTCAAGACCATCGGCCTGGATGCCGTGGTGGGCAGCGTGGGCAACGGCTCCACCCTGCGCCTGATCTCTGACATTGAGGGCGTGAAGTACACCGAGGGCCGTTTCCTGCCGTACTTCTTCCCCGACACCTTCCACGAGGGCGGCGACCCGGTGCGGGAAGCCAAGGAGAACTGGGTTACAGCCCGCCGCGCTATCCTGCGCAAGCCCATCGACCGCATCGGCTATGGCGGCTATCTGAAACTGGCCTTGCAGTTCCCGGAGTTCGTGGACTACGTGGAGAGCGTCTGCAACGAGTTCCGCGAACTGTACGAGAACATCAAGGGTACCACACCCTACTGTGTCAAGCGAGTGGCCGTGCTGAACTGTTGGGGTAAAATGCGGGCTTGGGGCTGTCACATGGTGCATCACGCCCTCTATTACAAGCAGAACTATAGCTATGCCGGTGTCATTGAGATGCTGTCCGGTGCGCCCTTTGATGTGAAGTTTATCAGCTTTGAGGATATCAAGAACGACCCGCATCTGCTGGATTCGTTGGATGTCATTATCAATGTCGGCGATGCCGACACCGCACACACCGGCGGCATCTGGTGGGAAGACCCGGAGATTTCCTCCGCTATCCGCAAGTTCGTCTGGAACGGCGGCGGCTTTATCGGCGTGGGTGAGCCTTCCGGTCACCCGTATCAGGGCCACATTCTCCAGCTTGCCACTGTGCTGGGCGTGGAGGAAGAAAACGGCTTCACCCTGAACTACGACAAATACAACTGGGAGGAGCACCCCGACCACTTTATCCTGCAGGACGCCGACCAGCCCGTGGACTTTGGCGAGGGCAAAAAGAACATCTACGCCCTCGAAGGCACCGAGGTGCTGGTGCAGCGGAACAAGGAAGTGCAGATGGCCGCCCACGACTTTGGCAAGGGGCGTGCCGTGTACATCAGCGGCGTGCCGTACAGCTTTGCCAACAGCCGTACCCTGTACCGTGCTATCCTGTGGAGCGCCCACAGTGAGGAAGAGCTGCATACATGGTTCAGCTCCAACTACAACGTGGAGGTGCACGCCTACGTCAAAAACGGCAAGTACTGCGTGGTGAACAACACCTACGAGCCGCAGGATACCACCGTTTACACCACCGGCGGCAGCAGCTTTGCGCTGCATCTGGACGCAAACGAGATCAAGTGGTATGAGATCTAAGTTCTCCTTTTCATAAACGAACACAACGGGCAGCTCTGTTACCAGAGCCGCCCGTTGTGTTTGCTGTATCTGCCGATAACTCAACCTGTGTCAATCGAACGCTGCAATGGAGATGGCTGGAAACGCAGAAATTCAGTAATGCGAGCGTAATAGACCTGCAAAAAAAGAAACTGCCCGTGCGAGTATGCGTAAGATGGTGAAACACTTACTGAAAAAATTTAAGTATCCACCGGTGGCATATGATACGGCAATCAGCACGATCATTAGCCAGTGTGAGATGTGAACTGACAACATGGTAGTATGAATTGTATGAAATGTCGTTGATTTGTGCTTGACAATCGGATTCCTTTTCTGTAAAATGATTTTAGAAAATACTATTATTGAAAATACGAAAGGCTGTTTTATGGGCAAGATGATCTTAGATGACCTCCGCAAGCGTCTGGAACGTCTGGACGAAGACGCAGATCTGATGATCGACAATAACGACCGCTATCAGATGGTGATCGTAGGCGGCAGTGCGTTTATTTTGCTGGGCAAGCTGACCCGCGCTACTCATGACATTGATGCCTTGAGTGTTCCGAAAGAACTGTATAGCTTGCTCGGCAAGTACGACATCAACACCGATGTGGAAGCTTACATCGACAATTTCCCGTATAACTTCCAAGACCGGCTCCAGCCGCTGCCCTTTGGTGGAACAAAGGTACAGTTCTACACACCCAGTCTGGAGGATTTGGTGATTGCAAAGCTCTGCTCGTTCCGGGATACTGACAAGGCAGACGTAGAGAGCGAAGCTGTGCGGAACTCTTTGGATTGGGACTTGCTGGAACACCTTGCAACGGATGAAGATGAACTGAAAGCCAGCATCTTGAACGATTGGCGGTATCGGGATTTTTATATCCGTTATCAGGAGTATGTGGAGAGGTGGAGACCATGCGAAAGCTGACATTTGAGGGCTTCTTGAAGCAGTATGTGGCAGAGCTTTCCGGGGTGCAGACGGCTAGTATTCATAAGCTGGCAGATTGTCTGAGCGAGAATCCCCGCCTGAAAGAACCGCTGTTTCTCTATGCTTTGGCCTATGATAAAGTAGATTTATTGCTCCACTATACTGCAAACAGCACGGTCGTTGCGGAATATGAGCGGCTTTCTAATCGCTACTTGCTGGCGAAAATGCTGCTGCTCTTGGAAAAACAATCTCCTGAACTGCCGGAGGGCTATTTGAAGGTCTGGCGCAGCTATTGCTCGGTGCGGGATGCCGCCCTTGCGGACAATGACACGAAAGAACTGATCCATCGCCGGGTATTGGAACTTCAGCAGAAAAAGAAACTGACGAATTATCGCCTTTACACTGACCTGAGGCTGAATCCGGGCAATGTGAATGCATGGCTCAAACACAACGATTCCAGCAAAATGAGCCTTGACTGTGCACGGCAGATCTACAAGTATGCAAAAAGCTACCCGTCTGTTCGATAAGAAAAAGGAAGTGAGTCTATGACCGCCGTAATTTACGCCCGCTATTCCAGCGATAACCAGCGCGAAGAATCCATCGAAGGGCAGATTCGGGAATGTACGGCTTATGCGGAAAAGAACGGCATCACGGTCATCAAGCACTACATTGACCGTGCATTCTCTGCAAAAACGGACAATCGCCCGGAGTTCCAGCAGATGATCAAAGACAGCGGCAAGAAGCTGTTTGATGTTGTTCTCGTCTGGAAATTTGACCGCTTTGCCCGGAATCGTTTTGATAGCGCAAACTATAAGATGATCCTGAAAAAGAACGGTGTCCACCTGATTTCCGTTATGGAACCCATTGCTGAGGGTTCACAGGGCATTCTGGTGGAAACCCTTCTAGAGGGTATGGCAGAATACTATTCGGCAGAGCTGTCCGAAAAAGTGATTCGTGGTCAGACCGAGAACGCCTTGAAGGGTAAGTGCACTGGCGGTACGGGAACCATTGGCTATAAAATCGACGATGCCAAGTTCTATCATCTTGACCCGTTGACTGCTCCGCTGGTGCTGGAAGCCTTTCAGCGGTATGACAACGGTGATAAGATGGTGGAAATCGTAAACTTCCTCAACGATAAGGGCGTCCGCAATATGCTGGGCGGCAAAATGACCCACAGTAGTGTGAACACCATGTTGAAGAACCGCCGGTACATTGGAGAATTGTCTTTCCGGGACATCGTTGTGCCGGATGCAATTCCGGTTATTGTTCCGAAAGACCTGTTTGACCGGGTGCAGAAGCGTCTGGATAAGAATAAGCGTGCCCCTGCCTGTGGCAAGGCAGACGAGGAATATCTGCTGACCACCAAGCTGCTCTGCGGCAAGTGTGGTGCGCTGATGTTCGGCGAAAGCGGAACCAGTGCCACCGGACGCACCTACTATTATTATAAATGTGCCAACGTCAAGCGCCGCAAGGGCTGCAATAAAAAGACCGTGCAGAAGGACTGGCTGGAAGATCTGGTCGTCCGGGAGACCATGAAGCTGATTCAGGACGATGCGATGATCGACAAGATCGTTCAACTGGTCATGGATGTCCAGAATCAGGAGAACACCACGATCCCGCTGCTGGAAAAGCAACTGCGAGAGGTCAACAAAAAGTTGGACAACCTGATGAAGGCAATCGAGGACGGCTTGTACACCCGGACAACGAAAGAGCGTCTGGAAGCGCTGGAAATCCAGAAAGATGAGCTGACTGTAAAAATCGCAGATGAAAAATTGAAGAAGCCCAGCTTCAATGAGGATTTCATCCGATTCTGGCTGATGAAATTCAGAAAGTTCGATATTTCGCAGAAAAAGCAGCGGAAAGCGCTGATTGAAATTTTTATAAATGCCATTTTCCTGTACGATGACCGGATGCTAATCACGTTCAACTACAAGGATGGCACCCAAACCGTCCGATTTGAGGACGCTTTGACGGCTGATGGGGTAGAAGGAAAAAGTTCGGATTTGTCCAGCTCTGCTGGACCAAGAGCCAGCAGATTTATCTGCTGGCTTTTTTGCTGCAACAAAAGGCCGGGGCAGGGGAGAACCCTCTGTCCCGGCCTTTCTGCGCGATGCGGGGGCCGTCAGCCCTCCATCTTGCGCTCCACGAAGTCGCCCACCATCTTGTCCAGCTGGCTCACGGCGTGCTCGGCACCTTTGGCGATCTTGCGGGCGGTGCGGCGCATCTGGCGCTGGCTCGTGTTGGTGGCCATGACGCCGGCGGCACCCAGTGCGGCACCGGCGGCCATGCCGATCAGGAGCGGGGCAGTGGAGCTTGTGTGTTCGTTTTTCATAGGAGGCACTCCCTTCGAATCAAAATTTTTGGGCTGCGAGGATAGTATTTCCGCCAAAGGATTCACTATACGCTTTTTTTGTGCAGGAAAATGTGGTATACTGTATGATATGCTGATAAACTGGGCCGGTTATGGGCTGGCTTGGTTTATGGGAAAAGGCATATTCTGCGAAGGAGGTTTCTTTTTTGCTGAAGATAACGGAACCGAAAAAAGTTCTCTGCATCCATGACCTTTCCGGTGTGGGACGCTGCAGTCTGGCGGTCATCCTGCCGGTGCTCAGCGTCATGGGCGTCCAGCCGGTGGCGCTGCCCACGGTGGTGCTCTCCACCCACACCGGCGGCTTCGGGACACCGGCCCGTCTGGACGGCTGCGCCTACGGCGAGGCCGCACTGGAACATTACCGGGAGCTGGGGCTGAGCTTCGACTGCATTTACACCGGCTACCTCGGAGGCGAGGAGCAGGCCGCGCTGGCCGAAAAGGCCTTTGACCTCTGGCCATCGGCCTATAAGGTGGTAGACCCTGTGATGGGCGACAACGGCAAGGCTTACTCTACCGTGACCCCGGCCTTCATCGACCGGATGCGGCAGCTCTGCCGCCGGGCCGACCTCATCCTGCCCAACGCCACCGAGGCCGGCCTGCTGCTGGAAAAAGAGCTGCCCGCCCAGCTGGACGAGGAAGGCGCCCGGGCGCTGGCCGATGAGTTGGCGGCGTCGCTGACCCCCAACGTGGTGGTCACCGGCCTGCAACTGGACAAGTACATCGCCTGCGCCGGTGCAGGCCGCGACCGCTTCGTGGTCAAGAAGCTGCATATTGCCCGCAGCTTCCCCGGCACGGGCGACCTCTACGGTGCGGTGCTCATCGGCTCGCTCATCCAGGGCAATGCCCTGAGCGCGGCGGCAGACAACGCGGCAGAGTTCGTGGCGCTGGCCATCCAGAAAACGCCCTGCGACCAGGACACCCGCTTCGGCGTCTGGTTCGAGCCGCTGCTGCCCCGCCTGTGTCCGATGCGGGAGGAGTAAACAGCGATGAATGAAAAACCGACCCTGAACATCGTTCTGGTGGAGCCGCGCATCCCTCAGAACACCGGCAACGTGGCCCGCACCTGTGCCTGCACGGCCTGCCGCCTCCATCTGGTGGGGCCGATGGGCTTTGCCATCGACGATAAGAAGCTCAAGCACGCCGGGCTGGATTACTGGCACTATCTGGACATCAGCTACTACGACAGTCTGGATGACTTCTTCTCGAAGAACGATGGGCCTTTCTACTACTTTACGACCAAAGCGCCCCAGCGCTACACCGACATCGCCTACCCGGACGGGGCTTACCTCGTGTTCGGGCGGGAAGATGCCGGTCTGCCGGAAGCGCTGCTGGCAGCCGATCAGGAGCATTGCATCCGGATGCCCATGCGGGACACCTGCCGCAGCCTGAACCTGTCCAACAGCGTCGCCGTGGGCGTATACGAGGTACTGCGCCAGTGGGACTTCCCGGAGCTGCTGGACCACGGCCACCTGCGAGACTACGAATGGAAATGAGGAACACTATGAGCAAAATCGCGATTTTGACCGACTCCTCCTGCGACATCCCGCAGGAGCTGGCCGAGAAATACGGCATCGACATTATGGGCTTCCACATCCTGCTGGACGACGAAGACATCGTGGAGCGTGAAAAGTACACCCCCGAGGAGTTCTACGACAAGATGCGCGCCGCCAAGGGCATCCCCTCCACGGCTGCCATCACCCCCATCCAGTTCTGTGAGAAATACTGCCAGTATGTGGATGAGGGCTACACCGATGTCATCCATGTCCCCATCAACCGCTCCGGTTCTTCCACCTACAACAACGCCGTCATGGCGCAGGGGATGCTGAGGGAGGAGCGCCCGGAACACCACCTGAACATCCATCTGCTCGACCCCCACACCTACTCGATGGTGTTCGGCTGGTATCTGTGCGAGATGGCCCGCAAACTGCAGAACGGCGCGGAGCTTCGCCACGTCATCAGCGAGTTTGAGACCCAGATGAACAAGATGGAGGTCATCCTCGGACCCTACAGCCTCAAACAGATGAAGAAGAGCGGCCGCATCTCTGCCGCCGCCGCGGTCATGGGCGAGCTGATGGGCATTCGTCCCATCATCACCCTCATCGACGGCAAGACCAGGGTGGAGAGCAAGGTGCGCGGCGACGACAAGGTCATCCCCGCCATGATCGACCTGTGCAAAAAACGCACCGAGGGCGTGGAGGACTTCGATTATATGATCGGCCACACCTCCATCCCCCAGGCCGCTGAGCTGGAAAAAGCCTGCCGCAAAGCCTTCGGCAAGGCTCCGCTCACTACCTTCAATCTGGGCGGCGTCGTTTCGGCCAACACCGGCCCCGACACCCTTGCGCTGGTCTATGTGGGTAAGCCCCGGGACTGAGCATATCACGGAAAGACTGCTGCTGTGCGGCAGTCTTTTTTCGTATCGCCGTTGCATTCCGGCCCAAACTATGGTATAATTTTTCACGCTGTGCCTGCGGGTACGGCTCCTTAAAGAGCAACTTAGGATTTTAGGCTCCCCGGCATGTCTCGAACCATGCCGGGCCAAACCCACGGGGGCTGGCGGTCCCCGCGCGGTCAAAATCAAACCGCTGGAGTTATACTATGAAAAATCAGAACCTTTCCGTCCGTAAACTGGCCCGCTGCGGCATGGTCGCAGCCCTTTACGTCGTGCTCTGCATGGCACTGCAGCCGTTCTCTTACGGCGCGGTGCAGGTGCGTGTGGCCGAGGCGCTTTGCCTGCTGCCCGTGTTTGGTGCCGAGTACATTTTCGGCGTAGTGCTGGGCTGCTTCCTGGCGAACCTGCTGGGCTCCACCATCGTGGACGTCATCTTCGGCACTCTGGCCACCCTGCTGGCCTGCCTCGTGACCTACAAGCTGCGGAACATCCGCTTCAAGGGTCTGGCCCTTGCGGCCTCGCTGCCCCCGGTGGTCTTCAATGCCGTCATCATCGGCATCGAGATCGCGGTGATGTTCCCGGACCCCTCTTCCAGCGCACCCCTCTGGCTGGCCTGCGTCACCAACGGCATCTCCGTGGGCATCGGTGAGCTCATCAGCTGCACCGTGCTGGGCGTTCTGCTGGTCCGCATCATCGAGGCAAGCCCGGCGGTCAGGAAGGTCTTCGAGTCCTGAACCTGATCCCTTCCGGCGGGCGGGCCTGATCGAGCAGGCCCTCTGCCGGGGCATGAAAGGCTATTTTATCGGGTTGCTCGGCCTTTCGGACGATCGATATAGAACGGTGAAGCGCCGCACGGGAAACTGTGCGGCGCTTTTTCTGCTCCTTGACTTTACAACAATGAAGTGCTTTATTATAAAGCATGGAAAGGAAGCCTGCCTGCAGTTCCGGCGCAAATCCTGGTGCGCGGGGAGGGGAGAGGGCAGGCAGAACGGAATACATGGAAAAAGACCTCACCAGCGGCAGCGTGCTGAAAAACATCTTCACTTTCTCGCTGCCCTATCTGTTCTCGTACTTTTTGCAGACCCTCTACGGCATGGCAGACCTCTTCATCATCGGCCGGTTCGAGGGGGTGGCAAGCACCACCGCTGTCTCCATCGGCAGTCAGGTGATGCATATGCTCACCGTGATGCTGGTGGGCGTGGCGATGGGTACCACCGTCTGCATCGGTCGGTCCGTGGGCGCAGGCGACAAACAGCAGGCCGCGAAGGTCATCGGCAACACTGTCACCCTCTTTATGGTGGGCTCTGTGGTGCTGGCGGCGGCGCTGGTGGGCCTCGTGGACCCCATCGTCCGGCTCATCTCTACCCCGGAGGAGGCCGTGGCCGGCACGGCGGCCTACCTCACCATCTGCTTCATCGGCATCCCCTGCATCACAGCCTATAACGTACTGGCGTCGATTTTCCGGGGGATGGGCGACTCCCAAAGCCCCATGTACTTCATCGCCGCGGCCTGCGTGGTGAACATCGGGCTGGACTTCTTCTTCATGGGGGCGCTCCGCCTCGGCCCGGCAGGCGCAGCACTTGGCACGACGCTCTCGCAGGCCGTGAGCGTTTTGCTGGCCCTCTGCGTCATTTTGAAGCGCAAGAGCATCAGACTGTCGAAAAGCGACTTTTGCCCCCGGAAGGCCACGATGAAAGACATCCTTTCCATCGGCCTGCCGGTGGCGGCGCAGGACGGCTTTATTCAGGTGTCCTTCATGCTCATCACCATCATGGCGAACCAGCGCGGCCTTACCGACGCGGCGGCGGTGGGCATCGTAGAAAAGATCATCAGCTTCCTCTTCCTCGTCCCCAGCTCCATGCTCTCTACCGTGTCGGCGCTGGGCGCCCAGAACATCGGCGCGGGCAAGTACGACCGGGTGGACGACATCCTCCGGTACGCCATCACCATCGGCGTGGGCTTCGGTGCGGTGATGGCCCTTCTGATGCAGTTCGTCGCCCCCAGTGTGGTGCGGCCCTTCACCTCCGATGAGGCGGTGGTGAAGGCCGGTGCGGCCTACATCCGCAGCTACATCTTCGACTGCCTGTTTGCGGGCATCCAGTTCAGCTTCAGCGGCTATTTCTGCGCCTGGGGCAGGTCGGGGCTGTCGTTTCTGCACAACACCCTCTCCATCCTGCTGGTGCGTGTGCCGGGCGCATGGCTGGCCTGCCGGTTCTTCCCCCAGACCCTCGTGCCGATGGGTCTTGCCCCGGCCTGCGGCTCGCTGTTCTCCAGCATCGTCTGCATCCTGCTCTACCGCTGGATGAAGAGGCAGAATAAACCCACAGGGGACAAGGATTGAGTCCGCGCCGAAACGTGGTAGAATAATATTACCAGTGAAACATTAGGAATTTTACACAAAGAAACGAAAGAGCGCTGATTCTACTGCGCGTCGGTTGCACGGGAGGGTGCGGACCGGTACAATGAAGCCAGAAACGGACGAAGAACGTCCGACAGGAGGCAAAACGTATGTACGAACTGGACAAGGCTGCATTCGGCCATTTTCTGGCACAGCTGCGCAGAGAAAAGGGGATGACCCAGAAGGAGCTTGCCGCGACGCTGTACGTGTCCGACAAGGCCGTCAGCAAGTGGGAACGGGGAGAATCCCTCACTTAAAGATATTGGTTATGTACTAGGTGTGCAACCGTTCGATTGCACACCCTTTTATAATGCGTCACTCGACTTTGCCGATAAAACGGTAAAAAATTTCAACTTCCTGTTCTCTGGTGCCATCTTCATGCTTGACAGCTTCGTGAATGAGAATCTTTTCAATCAGAGCATTTAGAAGTTCGGCGGTCAATTGTGTGGGGTTGACGTACTTTTTCATCAACTCAATCCACTTTTCAGCGTCAACAGCGGTCTGAACGGCTGCATCAAGTTCGGCTTGAAGTTCTTGAATCTTTTCGTCCAGTTCATGCTGTTCTGCCTGATACTTTTCGGACAGCATATTGAAATTGTACTCCGTAATGCGTCCAACAGACCAGTCCTCATACATTTTGGCGAACAGGTTGTCCACCTCTGCCTTACGCTTTGTGGCCTTTTTGAGTTCGGCAGTCTGTTTTTTCTTGGCGGTGTTGCGTTCTTTGTCGCTGGCATTCAGTAAACGCTGCAAGAGTTTATCTCCATCCTGCTGTGCTTGCTGCGACCAATACTGCACTCTTGCCAGAATATAGGTGTACAGCACATCATATCGAATATAGTGCATGGAACATTGGTGAAGGCCCTGTCCGTTTTTGCTGCAATGGTAATAGCCGTAGGGCTTTTTGTTCTGCTTATTCATACCATAGGCCATCGACCAGCCGCAATCCGCACATTTTACAAGCCCGGAAAAGATTTGCGTTGTTCCGTCTTTCTGTTTTCTACGGCGATGAGCAATCTGCTCCTGCACCTGTCGGAACACATCCGCAGAGATAATAGCTTCGTGGGTGTTCTCCACACGATACCATTCCTCCTGCGGCTTCCGCACCTTTTTCTTGTTCTTGAAAGAGATGTTGCTCTGCTTATTGTGAACGCTGTGACCGATATAGGTTTCTTCTTTCAGGATACTTTTGACCTGCGCTACCGTCCATGCGTAGGACTTCTCTTCCGACGCTCCTGCATAGATGTTAGCAAATGTGCCATACCGCTGAAAATTCAACCAGCCGGGAGTGGGAACCTTTTCATCTACTAAAATATGGGTGATGCTGGCCGCACCGTGTCCATGCACCGCAAGATCAAAGATTTTCTCAATGATCCACTTCGTTTCCGGGTCTACCAGAAGATGCCCTGACTTGTCGGGGTCTTTGATATATCCCAGAGGAGCGTATGCACCATAGTGCGCACCGTTCGCAAATCTTGTCCGCATAGCGGCCTTGACTTTTTTGCTGGTCTGGCGAGCGTGCATCTCATTCAGGATGTTCAGGAACGGAGCGAGTTCGCTTTCGCCGTTGAGAGTGTCCACATTATCGTTGACAGCAATATAGCGGACACCTTTACTCGGAAAGTAGATCTCCGTGTACTGACCTGTCAGAATATAGTTTCGACCTAAACGGGATAAATCCTTTGTTACAACGCAGTTGATTTTGCCTTCCTCAATATCGTCGATCATCCGTTGAAAGCCCGGTCTGTCAAAGTTGGTGCCAGACCAACCATCATCGATATATTCGCCAACAACGGTCAACCCGTGTTCCTCTGCATACTGACGAAGCATCATGCGCTGGGTCTGGATGCTGCCGCTTTCACCCTGCAATTCATCGTCACGGCTTAGTCTAAGGTACAGTGCAGTGTTATAGATCATCGTATTGTTAGGCTGTTTCATAGTAGAGCCTCCTTCTTAAAAGAAACAGCCCACGCTTACAATACTTCTGCTTCCATTATACCGTAAGTGTGGGCTGGATTCAATTCGTTTTTATCATCAGGCGCATCGGTTAGCTGAATACTGAATCACATCTTCCAGCAGTGTGCCGACTGATTTTCCATTTTCTGCGAAATGTTCGGTCATTTTGATTTTGGTGTTGCCACAGTAAAAATAGAGCGTACCGTCTGGCTCTTTAACATAGTAAGACGTGTTCTCAAGAGTAGGTTCGGGACCCGCGTACTCCGAATCCTGCCATTCTTCGAGTAAATTGACAGGTGGTTCACAAATAGGCTCATAACAGGAGCAAAGGTCAATCGCATCGTTCATCATATCAGTGCTTCTATTATCCATTCAGTATCCTCCGAAAATCAAAGTTCCATATCCTGCCCATGCCTGCGGTTTCGCTGTGGCACATTCATGGTGCACTCCTGCTTGGGGGCAAGAATCTTTTCCAGAAAACCGCGCACCAGTTCTGGCGCACGGCGCATAGCATCCAGATAGGGTTTCACGTCGTACCACAGGTCGTGGTACTTGTTGCTCCAACGAACGGCCTCCTTCTTGGCCGTGGAAAGTTCTTCTTTCAGGCGACGGTTCTCCACGTCCATCATATAGCCGTGGTCAGCCTGTTTTTTTAGCTTGGAAAATTCTTCTTCGGTCAGCGAATAGTTGCCGAGGAATGTGCGCTTGCCAATATAATCCAGATCGCGCGCATGAATGAGGGCTTCTTTCGTGAGTGTAGTCTTTTTCTGAACAGCGGCAAGTTCCTTCTCCTTTTTGGAGAGGGTCTGACAGGTTTTAGCAAGCGACTGTGCTTGCTGGTCGGCTTGAGCAGTCAGGGTGTCCAGCCGTTCCTGCTCCCTCTGAACTTTGAACTGGGTGACGGTCAGGTGTTCTTCGGTGCTGCCGCGTTCACCGCGCTCTACATCCGTGTACCCGGCGTTGCGCATATAGTTGAAGAAATCGTCTTGCAGGACACTGTACGACTTCTTCAGGACGGGCTTGCCATTCTTTTGCAGGACAGGCTTTCCGGCATCGTCCAGCAAGGGCTTGGATGCCCACTTCTTGCTTCGGCTGACCTGCATGACGGTCTCCTTGATTGTGCCGACCAACGCCTTGTCCTTGCAGCGTTTCGACCAGAGGATCTGCTTTTCAACCACAGGCACATAGACCACATGGAGGTGGTAGTGGTAGACCTCCCGGCCTAGTGCTTCGGTCATGGCACGGTTGATCTCATCGGAGTGCATGACTGCCGAAAGGATATACTGCTCACCACCAACGATCTGAACGGCTGCTCTGTAGGCATCCTCATAGAACTGTTTGGCGAACTCATAGCCGCCGTGGTTGTCAAAGTAGGCTGAGTTGACATCAAAGACAAGTTCGCAGTAATGGGTGGCATCCGGCTTCAGGCCGCGCGTGGAGATGGTTCCATCGGCTTCCAGTTGGGCGAACAGGTCAGTATAGCTGGCGGTTGGCTTCTTGAAGTGGACGTTCCATGCAGCGCGCTGGGGGATAATGTCGGGGTTCCGATAGCTGTCCTTTTCACGCTCGTTGTGCTGCTGGGTGTTGCCAACAGCCTTATCCGAAACGGCGAGATTTCGGACACTGGTGCGGTCAATACCATCATTTCTTGCCAAAAGGCATCCCTCCTTTCAAGGTTCATCGGGAGGTGACGGGGAACGGAGATGCACTTCTGCGGAAGTGTAATAACCCACTATGACACTTTCATCCCTGCGGTCTGCAAAGTGTAGTGGGCTCTCCGAGGGGAAACGTCTCCTGCGGGAGAGTTACAATCAAGTTCGCACAATGCGAACTTGATTGCTCCGTACGCATCTGAAAAAATTGCGTACGGAGTTCAAATAACCTGTACGGTTCGTACGGCGTACGGACAAGCGAAATATAAGCGATAATACGTTTTAATTTTCTACAATCTGCCGTACAAGTGCGTACAAGTACAGACCGTACAGGTTGTACGAACTTCTTCCGTGAAAAAATGCACTTTTTACGGACAGGGGTGGACAAGCGGTTCGATGCCTACAAAACCCCGCACCCTGCGGCCACCGGGCAGATAGATGTTGTTGGTGGCTTCAAGATTGTAGCGGCGGTCATTCTGGCGCAGCTCTGCGCTGAAACGAATCGCCGATACGCTGTGGCAGGCGTTGTCCTCGCACCACTGCTTGTAAATGTCGTAGAACTCCTTGGAGCTGATGGAGTAGTCCGCCTTGAAACGGAAGTAGCCCTCGGACTCCATGAAGTCGATGACATTGTTGCTGCT
>NZ_JBBNIH010000093.1:0-17296 GCF_040094125.1 Faecalibacterium longum | reverse complement strand
TGATCGTCGGTCAGTTCTCCCGGACAGACCAGAAAACTTTCCAGCATTCCGGCACGGGTGCAAAGACGATGCACACGGGCCTTGCGGGTCAGCTCCGGTATCTGGTGTTCCAGAATTTTCTCCCGGTGCTGGTAGTAGCGCAGCTGCTGTTCTGCTTTGGCTTTCTCGCTGCGGAGATAGGCGAGATCGGTTTTCGGTTGGGTCAATGGCATCACGCTCCTTTTCAAAAGTTGGTTGTATTCGACATTTTTATTGGTTCGTGGTACACTACACACAATCAATGTGAATAGAGGTGACTGCGTTGCTTGCGTTATATCTAAGTGTGCTTGATGATCGAAACTTTGAAGAAGATTTTACCGAGGTGTACAATACATACAAACGGCTGGTTTACCATACCGCTTACAAAATCATGGATGATTCGTATCTGGCAGAGGATGTGCTACAAAAGGTATTTTTGTACGTTGCAAAAAATTTTTCTAAAATTCATCGAGAAAACTGTCACGAACTCGCTGCTTATCTCGTTAGTTGTAGTAGAAGCCGTGCATATGATATGCTTCGCAAACAACGAGAAGAATTGCTGGAAGATGTCCCAAACGAACCAGATGCCGCTCCGGTGCCGGATGATGCAGCAGTTAGCACCGATAACATTGAACGTCTAACAGAACTGATTGGCCAAATGAAACCGATGTACCGTGATCCGCTACGCCTTTTGGCAATGGGATATACAAACCGTGAGATTGCAAAATCGCTGGGATTAACGGATGAAGTGGTACGAACACGGCTCTTTCGAGGACGAAAACTATTATGGAAGGAGATGAACAGCCATGAGTGAGCGGACAGACATTTCATTTGATGCGGCTTTGATGATGGCACTTCGTGCAGATGCGCAAAGAGAACTGGATTCGCTTCCAACGCCAAAGCAGTTTGAGGAAATCTACCCAGATACGTCCCAATGGGACGAACGAATGACAGAGGCCTTAAAGAAGAAAAAGCACCACCCAGTGTTGAAACGAGTACTAATTGCGGCATTGACACTCGTAATGCTGACGGTTGGTGCTCTTGCGGTCAGCGCTGATTTCCGCAGGGCAGTCTATACGATGATTCAAAAATTTCTGCCCATTGAGATGCAGCTGACTTATCAGGTGGATGGCGAACCGCTGGAGTGGCTCCCGGATGGATACAGCGACCATTATGTGCCGAACGGCTTTGAAATGGACGATGTGCAGAAATTTGAGCGAGCAGAAAACTTTTTACATGTTTACTCGTCAAAAGAAACAGAGGAAAGCTACACAGTCCGTTGCTCAATTATCCAGCCAGGGCAGCAGTCCCTGTTTGATAATGAGCATACAGTGTACGAAACCGTAAAGGTCGGAGAAGCAGATGGTGTACTTGGAACCAGTACGGATGAACATGGAAAGAATGTTTATACTCTAAGTTGGGAACATCGGGGGATTACACATACCGTTATGGGAAACATTCCATACGATGAGATTATGAAAATTGCGGAAGGTATCCGTTAAGAAAGCTGGACACTTGTGAGAGTTCACAAATGTCTGGCTTTCTTTTTGTCTGAACTTACAAAGATGGAAAATTTGAAAAATTTTCTCCTGAAAATTGAAACGAAGCGAATGCGAATTGCGTTGATTATACAAAGGCTCTTGATGGGAGCAAAAAAACGGAGGTGTATGTCTATGTCGAAAAAGCGTTTGTTGTCCATTGTTGTTTCAGCGGTGATTCTCTTGAGCTTTGCCTGCACCGCAATGGCCGCTGAAAAGTCTGAACGGTATGTAGGCGATAGTACGGTCAACGGATCTATTTACCAAACATACTATCAGGTTGATGCCCAGACTCGAACTGGAGTAAAGAAAATCAGCGTTTCAGGCGTTCTCTATGAAAAGGGGACAATTGGAACATGGCAAAAAGTAAGTAGCTGCTCAAACAGCAGCACGACCTCAACCTGCATGGTGAGCAGTAGCTTTAACACTAAGCCCGGAAAATCTTATAGGCTTGAGTATTCTGCGACCTTTAGCTATTCCGATGGACGGAGCGAAACCATTACCGGAAGTACCAGTAGATAAGTGGAGTTTGTTATATATTTCAGCAAGTTAGAAAGGTGTGAGGTAATTATAAAGGCGAGACCAACGCGAGTTATCCGATACCTAGCTATAGTCGCACTGTGCTTGCTTTTGGGCTTTATGCTTGGAAGAAAAAGCAAATATGAAAAACGAGATTATTTGAAACAATTCAAAATTGGAAAAGCAACATACTCTGAATCGTTGATATATGAGGCTTATGGCGGATTGCAAAATGATGGGATAATGTTAGCGGTATACTACGATGTGGATGCAGCCAAAATTATTCATCAACTCGATTCATGGGAGAAAATTAATGATTCTCCAACCATATCTTCTATATTAAAAAATGTGTCGTCATATTTTGGATTAGATTTTGTGATTCCTGAAATTGCAAGTGGAAATTTTTTTCTTTATGATAATAGTCAGCATAAGGAACTACGCTCGGAAGCCGAAATGAATACATTGCTTTTACATTCTGAAGATGTGAATTTTAGTCTCGTTGTCTGGGATGATGAGAAGCACACAATTTATATAGTAGAGTACAGAATTTAAGGAGGTTCGTTATGAAGAGGTTCGTATCATTAATTCTTTCAGTGTGTTTTTTGTTTTCGATAAATACTGTGTCTTATGCTGCTAACATAAGCAGCCGTAAAGCTAGCAATCCTGTTATTCAAAGCATGAATGATAAGTATCATGTTGATTTTTCGGGAATGTCGATAGATGAATTAAATAAGTTTATCGATAAGATGAAAGATGAAGATCAAACACGTGCATCTGGAAATTTGTTAAATAATACACAGCTTGCATGGTTGGCAGCTGCGCAAATTGCACGGGATAAGGGATATGAATGTGCGGCTCTTATGGTTGAATTCTCTGTATATAATATTGACTATTCTGAGAGTGTGACGGATTCTTCGACGCCATTGCTTGACAAGTTAAACACGACAACAGTTTTTAATAATTATAAAAAGTACAGTTTACAAGGGACTACACAGGGTAGGTATCTGACGGGAGGGGTTCCACCCGTCAGATTTTCCATGTGATATTCAAGCTGTCGCTTGTGGCGGCTATGGTGGTAATCATCAAATCCACCACCTGCCGCTTGTCGTCAAAGGATACATTCTCCCAAGTGTCGAGGTAGCCGGAAATCTGGCTGACCTGTTCCGGGCTAATGGCTTCCACCGTTAGTTCCGCTATCCTCGCCAGAAGTTCCTGCTTGCGCCCGTCCAGTTCTGCTATCTTCACATTCACATAGGAGAGCAGGACATTGTTTGCACCCGTCAGACTGTCCACCAGCTTTTCAATCTCGCTGTCCACATGGGCAAGCTCCACTTGCAGTGCTGCAATTTTCGGGTTTGCCTTTGCCGCTTTCTTTCTGCCTGTCAGCGTCTTGTAGCTTGCCAGTTTCTTTACCATCTGCTGATAAACAACCGCCTCCAGTTCCGAAGTAATGATTTTCCCGCACCCCGGACAACTCTTGTTATCCAGCCGTTTCGTACAGCGAAGGTATTGCTTGCCGGAGGGATTGAAGATACTCATAAGGGCATACCCGCAATTCCCGCATTTGATTTTTCCCGCCATCCATGTGTTCCGGGCTTTCCTTGCGGGCTGGTAAGTGTGGCTGGCAAGCAGCTTCTTCCGGCATTTCAGCCACAGCTCCGATGGGATAAACCCCTCATGTGGAGCCAGTACCAGCGTCTGTCCTTGCAGGTGCTTGTGCTTGTCCTCTGTATTCCCCTTGCCCTGATAGTAATAGCAGCCGTTTGTCCCGGCAAAGTCGGCGGCATCATTGTAAATATCCGTCCCCTGGCTTTTGTAAAACTCGTATATGTCGAGGTCAGCCATGACATAAATCGGGTTTCGGAGAATAACGCTCAAAGTAGCCCTTGACAGCGGCCTGCCATGATAAGTACGCATACCGTCCGCCGTCAGCTTCTTTGTAATGTCATGCAGCGATACCTGCGGGTCAGCGTACATCTCATACATCTGCCGGACAAAGGCCGCTTCGGTTGGCTCTATTACCAGCTTCTTTGTGCGCACCCCGTCCATCACATAAGGCTCTGTCCGAAACCCGTAGGGCGTTTTGCCGCCCATTTTGAAGCCCCGCTGACAGCGGGAGTACCATGCGTCCTGCACCCGCTTCTGTATCGTTTCCCGTTCAAGCTGGGCGAACACGATACAGATATTCAGCATCGCCCGCCCCATCGGGGTGGAGGTATCAAACTTTTCCGTAGAGGACACAAACTCCACTTCGTACTTTTGGAAGAAGTCCATCATCTTCGCAAAGTCGAGAATGGAACGGCTGATGCGGTCGAGCTTGTAAACCACCACTTTCCGCACAAGGCCGCTTTCAATATCCCGCATAAGCTGTTGGAATTGTGGACGCTCCGTATTTTTCCCGGAATACCCTTTGTCCTTGTACTCTTTGCAGTTCCCGCCTTTCAATTCGTATTTGCAAAACTCAATCTGGCTTTCAATGGAAATGCTGTCCTTTTTGTCTACCGATTGTCTTGCATAGATTGCGTCTATTCGATTGTTCATATTGTCGCTCCTTTTCTTAAAAAAGAAACGGAGCTGCTGACAGTTTCATTATACCGCCAGCAGCTCCGCAAATCAACGATGGCTTTGGAAAACCTTATGCCCCGGCTTCCTCTTTCTGCCGCTTATCGGCATATTTGCGGAACACCTCATAAAGCTGCTGCTCCAGTTCCCGGCGTTTGACCGCTTCCTGTTCCGGCGTGAACACCGGGGAGAGGTTTTCCAGCGTGATTTCCCTGCCTTGAAAAGTCACGACTTCCGTTTCCTTTTTGTATCTGATAGTGGTACTTATAAAATCACCTTTCCTTTCCATGCTGCCGCTGCTGCCGTTTCAGTTCCACCAGTATATCCGGCGGGATACGGTCAACCAGCCGCTGTAAATCGTCCAGTTCGCTTTTCAGCTTTGCCCGTTCCATCGTATCTTTCATCTTGCCTTTTTCGCTGGCTTTGGCTCTGGCTTCCAACTGTTCATTTTCTGCCAAAAGGTCGTTTATTGTGACCTTGTATTTTTTGAGCTGACCGGAGAAATTCTCCATCTGCGGAAACCACTTTTTCAGCAGGGAGAGGGCTTCCTCTTTCTTCTTTCCGGCATTGAATGGGGTAATACCGTCCAGCGTAGCTTCAATGGCTCTTGCCTGTTTGGAGAGATTGACCGCCTGCTTGAACAGACGGGTGGGGATATGCTTCCTGCCTGTCTTGCTGGCACTTTCCCCACGCTCCAAGTCGGGATATTTCTCCACCATATAAGCGTGAAAATCGTCCTGCCATTTTGTGAGGTTGGCTCTGTTCCCTATAATCTCCTTTGCACACAGGCGGTTGTCCTCTGTCAGCGGAACAAAGACCAAATGCAGGTGGGGCATTTTCTCGTCCATGTGTACCACCGCCGACACGATATTTTCTTTCCCTACCCGCCCGATTAAGAAATCAGCCGCCCTCTGGAAAAATTCCTGTATCTCCTTTGGGGACTTCTTCTCGAAAAACTCCGGGCTGGCGGTAATCAGCGTATCCACAAACCGGGTGCTATCCCTGCGGGTGCGGCAGCCAGCCTGTTCAATGCGGCTTTGAATGAAGTGGTAATAGCGTCCCTCCGGCTTGACGATGTAGAAATTGTACTTGCTCCGGCTGGTGTCAATGTCGGGATTGCTGGCGTACTGTTCCTTTTGCCGTTCGTGATGGGCTTCCAGCGGTCTTGCCGGATTGCCCTTGTGCTTTTCAAATCGCAAAATTGCGTGTTGTGCCATGAAACTCCTTTCCCCATTCCGTTCCTTTCCGGGACTTTTCCACAGGAAAATCCCACAGAAAATATCTCAGATAGGAAGGGAATGGATAAGATATAAATAAAATCGTTTTTATCTCTGTATTTCTATATACCGTCTGGTTTTCGTACTTCAAGAGGATTGATTATCGTACTCATCGAGTACGGTTTTCAGCCCTCCGGCGTACCAGAATGGGATTTCTTGAAGTCGGTGTTTGGAACCGCTTCATAGGATTTTGGGTAAATGCGGTTGGGTTTTCCACAGCCCTGCTTCTGGATCTCCACCAGTCCGGCATATTGCAGCTCCCGCAGGGTATTGACCGCTTTCTGTCGCCCACAGTGGAGCAGCTCCACCACCTCGTTGATGGGATAGTAGAGGTAAATCCGCCCGTATTCGTCCGCCCAGCCATTTTTCCGGGATAGGTCTGTTCGGCGCAGGATAAAGGCATACAGTACCTTTGCTTCGTTGGACAGGGGTGTGAATGTGGGGGCTTCAAAAAGGAAATTCGGAAGCCGGGTAAAGCTGACCGCCTTTTCCGGCTGATGGATATAAATGGTGTTTGTCATATCGTGTTTTGTGGACGGTTAGAAGCCTGTTTCCGGGGGCAGACGGTAGTTTCTATTGCCTGCCCCTGTTCTGTGCTTGCAAAGCCTTGTAAATCAAGGACTTTTCAGCCCCTAACTGTCCACACAAGACCTCCTTTTCCGTTCACTTTCTGTTTTCTGCCGCCTGTGAACTCTGGCGGCACAGTCGGGACAGTATTTCGCTCGGTTGGACTTTGGGACAAACACTCTGCCGCAGATCGCACAGCGTTTCAGCTCCTTATCCCGGAAAATCTCCGCTTCCAGCGTTCCGATTTGCGGCAAGACCGACCAGCGGAACCACTTACAGCAGACCGAGAAAGAAATAGTCTGGGGGCAGGTGTGGGTGTCCCCATCGTCAAGGAGCATACAGTTCCCATCCTCATAACAGCAGCACTCCCGGCAGATCAGGGCGTTTGCCTGTTTCCTCTGTGCCGGTGTCATGCGGTAAAGGGAACCGTCCTGCCTGCGCTCTATGGGCGGCAGTCGTTTATATGGGTTCTCTCTCATGTGTTCCCTCCATTTTTCCTTAGCCGTTCTCCCCGAAAAGGCTTCCTGCCCCATTCCTGCGGCGTGTTCCGGCGTTGGCACGCTCCCCGGACTTCGGGACATTTTGTCCCGAAGTGGCTCGTTGCGGTGCTTCCCCTGCCGGGGTATTCCTTTTCGGACGGTTATTCATTTTTCAAGGTGCAGCTCATCGATGAACTACCCTAAGTCTACACCTAAAAGACCGCCCGCCCCGTATATCCATAAGGTCGGAAATCAGCCCGGAAAACTCTTTATTTCCACGCTCTCGGAATTGTGGTAAAATAATAAATACAAGACGATAAATCGGAAGTTGTGAGGTGTTCAAAATGGATAGCATAGTGGAACTTGTCAAGAGAAATGAGCAGCTTCTCCTTGAAAATGCTGAAGCACTAAATGATGAGGAAGTAGAACAGGAAGATATTGACGAGTATCTTAAAATTCAAGGTGCTACAAAAGAAGAATTAAGCGCCTTTGAAAATCAATTTCAAATAAGATTGCCAGAGGATTTTAAAACCG
The DNA here is from genome assembly GCF_040094125.1 of Faecalibacterium longum. Classification (NCBI taxonomy): domain Bacteria; kingdom Bacillati; phylum Bacillota; class Clostridia; order Eubacteriales; family Oscillospiraceae; genus Faecalibacterium; species Faecalibacterium longum. The sequence goes on along the minus strand of NZ_JBBNIH010000093.1, from coordinate 9,802 downwards.
TATATTCATACAAAAACGGCAGCGGCTATATGAGCTTAATTTGGCCGCAGGAGGGATTTTATCGCGGGTATCGCCTACTGTCACTAAAAGAAATAATCAAGTTAAAATCTCTTTTTCAAAATAAAAACTGTAAAATGACAGAGTTTCCAAATGTAATTGGTGAAAAACAACTGCAACAATTAGACGAACGCATAAAGCCATATCTGTTTTGTGAGCGTTGGTTTCCCTTTGCTGAGTATGCCGGTTCTCTTTATCTGATGTTGGACTATAACCCAAGCGAGAAAGGTGAAATCGGTCAAATTATTTGTTATGTGCATGACCCGGATTTTATCTATTATGTCGCTCCGAACATTACCGAAGCACTGAAAATGACGGAAACAGTTATTGAGAATTTAATATAATTTTTCTTTATATGATGTAAGCGATAGCTTCCCATTTATTGGGCAGACAAGGAGGGAGCGCATGGAATTATCCATACAAGAACGACTAAAAGACCTGCGTGTGGAGCGTGGGCTGACGCTGGAGCAGCTTGAAGAACAGGTAAATCTCTCCAAGTCTGCGTTGGGCAGTTATGAAGCAAAGGACTTCAAGGACATCAGCCACTATGCCATTATCAAGCTGGCGAAGTTTTACGGCGTGACCGCCGATTATCTGCTGGGACTGTCCCAAACAAGAAATCACCCAAACGCCGATCTTGCAGACCTGCGTTTGAGCGATGATATGATTGAACTATTGAAAAGTGGGCGGGTGGATAATTCCCTCTTGTGTGAGCTGGCGGCACACCCGGATTTCCCCCGGCTCATGGCTGACCTTGAAATCTATGTAAACGGTATCGCTGGCAAACAGGTGCAGAGTGCAAACGCCATTGTAGACGCTGTGAGCACAACCATTATGAAGCAGCACAATCCCGGCTTGTCTGACCCGCAGTTAAGACAGCTTATCGCCGCCCATATTGATGATGACAGCTTTTGCCGCTATGTGATACAGCAGGACATAAACAAGATAGCTCTTGACCTGCGGGAAGCGCATAAGGACGATTTTTTCAGCGTCCCGGAGGACAATCCTCTGGAAGATTTTTTGCAGACCGCCGAGGAAACCGCCAGCCCAGACAGCGATCCGGAGCAAGCAGCTTTGGCGTTTATCTGTAAGCGGCTCAAATTGAATTTGAAGAAGCTGTCCGAAGAAGAAAAGAAGTGGCTGAAAAAGATTGCACAGAAGTCGGACTTGCTGAAAAATCCAACCCCACAGCGAGGGAGAAAGTAATAAATATGAAATTACAGAATGGAGGAAATCAAAAACATGAATTTCTTTAAGAAAAAGAACTCGCAGACAAATAGTAAGCTAACAAAGCCGGATATTGAAAAACTTTTACAAGAAGCATATCAAGCTAATCCTAAGTGTTACGAAAAAGAAGATGGTACACTTTTGATAGGGCTTGCGCTTACAGAAGATACCGATTCTCTTTTCCCAATCGTGCCGGAGGAGCAGTGGGCAATAGAGGGCAAGACAATTAGCGAATGGATTATTACAATGGTTAGCCTTACAAATCCACAAGGTGGAATTATCGGGCAAATGGAATACCACGAAGCCATAAAACGACTTGAACCATTTATTCTTATGAAAAAAGATAATTGGGCACTTATTAGAGCAATGACCCATGAAGAATTAGACAGTCTATTTGGAAATCTTCCTCGTAAATTATATTGATTACATACAGATTAGGAACGGATAGCAAAGCCAGCCGTGTCAGTCAACGGTCAAGATGAACGGCGCATAAATGCGCCGCCGTTGACAGCCTCGCCCGTCTTTGCTGATGGGTAATCAAGGCGGGAAAGCCCTAAAATGGCTTTCCCGCCCATTCCGATTTTGAGAAGAAAGTCCGTCCGCTTTTTCGTGGGTGTGGCTATCCGGCTGGGACACTTTGTCCTATAGTCCGGCATAGGACGAGGGACGGGGCTTTCATATACGCCCTGTCTGCTGCTGAAACCAGTCCTGCGCTTGCGGCTCCACGCCACGCAATCACAGCCCTGTTTTCCTGCCGCTTCAAATGCCCTTGCCCTCCCCGGCGGCAACGGTATTTTCACGGCAACGCCGACAGAGCGTATAACACACTACACTTTGCTACGCAAAGTCGTGTGCCAAGGGGCAAGCCCCTTTGGAAACCCCTGACAACAAAACAGGCTGAATATCCCGCACTTTCCCGGTGCTTGATACTCAGCCTTTACTTGTTGTCAGCAGCCCCCGTTTCTCGGTCTGCCTTTTGTGTCCTTGTCCATAATGTTTCCGTGTACATTCCCACTTGCAGGTAGTTTCGCCCTAACCTCGACATATCCTTTACGATAACTGTCCCGACTTTTCCGGCTTCAATGTCCGCAAGCATGGCTTGAAAACCGGGTCTTTGAAAGTTCGCACCAGAATAACCGTCGTCCGTGTACCAGCGCAGATTGGAAAAGCCGTTCTGCTTTGCATAGGTTTCAAGGATACGCTTCTGATTGGAAATGGAATTGCTTTCGCCTTGCAGCTCGTCCTCATGGGATAGTCTTGGGTAAAGGGCGGTAATTGGTTGTTGGTTGGTCTGTCTTAACATAAAATCCTCCGTTTCCGACAGCCAGCCCCACTATTCCGTACCTTGATTGTACCACATGGGGCGGCTGTCTGTATAGCGGCAAAAGCGTCAAATCTGCTTCTTTATGGTCGGTCAAATCGCCGTTTTTTGTGTAGCAGCTTCCGCTTCCAGCACTTTCATCATCTTGTCGGCTGCGGTGTCGGTTGCGCCCTGCTTGAAGAAGCCGGAAACGGTAAGGACGGAGTTGCCCATGCGGATTTCCGTCACACAGTCCGGGCGGCGGTCTGTTTTGGTGGTGCTTGTCTGTTTCGTTTCTGTCATAGGCTCTCCTTTCGCTGCTTCATCAGTTGCTTTAAGCGTTCCAGCTTTTCCTGTGCGGTTTCCTTTCGGAAGTTGCTGCCCGTGAAGCGGACGGGGGCGCACATGGAAGTCAGCCTGTCATAGATACGGGCGTGGGGCGTGTCCTGCGGGTGCTGCAATTCCTCCAGCGTGAGGTTGGTCGTGGCGATCAGCGGCTTGCCGCTTCGGTAACGGCTGTCAATCACGCTGTAAACCTGTTCCAGCCCGTATTCTGTCCCTCGCTCCATACCAAAATCATCAAGTATCAGCAGGGGGTAGCTGCAAAGGCGGGAAATATATTCGTTCCTGCCCTCAAAGCTGGCGGCAAGGTCACCCAGTATCGTTGCAAAGTTTGTCATGCACACCGGGACTTCCTGCTCCATAAGGGCGTTGGCGATACAGGCGGCAAGGTAGCTTTTTCCCGTCCCCACGCCTCCCCAAAACAGGTAGCCGATATTTTCAGCCTGCATGGTTTCCCAGCTCTCCACATAAAAGCGGGCGGTTTCGGTCTGTGGGTTTCTGCCGTTGTCATGCTCAAATGTCCAGTTCCGCATAGCAGGGTCAGTAAAGCCCCGGCGTTTCAAGTCCTCCACTTTTTCAAGGTGCTTCTGTCGGCTTTCGGCGGCTTGCTGCTTTTCACGGGCTGCCCGCTGGCAGTCGCAGTCTGTTGGGTGGCGGTCACGCCCGAAACAAGTCTTTCCCTCTGCAAAATAGGCTTCTTTGGGCGTATGGCACTTACCGCAGTATAAAAGCCCGTCCTCGCCTGTGTAATCCTCCGCTTCGGTGGTAGTGGTTGTAATGTCCGTAATCATAGCTTCAATCTCGTTTTTCATAAGCTCTCGCCCTCCTTGCATGAATAATCGGGTATGCCCTGTTTCGGGGCAGCCTTGCCTTTGGCAGCGTCCTCCTGCGCCCACTTGTAAATGGTGGCTGCATGGCTGTGGTACTGCTTCCCGGTGGAAGCGATATGGCAGGAAAGCCGGTCAAGGTAATACTCCCACTTGTCGGGCAGCTCTGTTTTCAGCCCGGAAAGCTCTGTATCGGTCAGTATCACATTGTTGTATCTGCCATAAGCAGCGGGGGCGGGGTGTCCCGTTTCTCCCTCTCTCTCTTTTTCTATCTCTATCTCTTTCTCTAACTCTATCTCTATCTCTGGTGGACGAATGTCGGACAAATGTCCGCCTTTTGTCCGGGGCGGTAAAAGTGCCTTGTTTTCCAGCCTTGCAGCCCGTTTCCTCTCGGCTTCGGTAGAGGACTGTCCTATCATCAGCTCAATATCGGTCATATAAAAAGCCCCGCTGTCAAGCTGCTCCACAAGCCCCAACTGCCGGAAAATCTCTAAAGCCCTCTCAACCGTCCCTATCTGGTGGCGGGTCAGTGTCGCTATCATCTGCGCTGTGTAGGGGATATGCTCGTCAAGCTGCAATTTCCCGCCGTTTTTCAGCGATTTTAAGTACAGCTTCAAGAGGATATTGGAGTATAAAATCCCGTCTTTCATATCTTCCAGCAGCACAATGGAGTCGCTGTCAAAAAAGTTCTCTTTCAGCTTGAGGTAGTAATACTTGCGGTTATCTGCCATTGTCCCTGTCCTCCTTTTTCCGGCGTTTGGAGTAGTAGTGGGGGCAGAGTATGATAACCGCCCGGAAGCTCTGCTTGCAGCTATGGGTACAGCCCCGGCAGAGGTCGTTGTATGTGATACGGTCGCAGGTGGTATTCCCGACTTTTACTTGTCGCAGGAAAAAAGACCATTCCAGCCGCCGTTTCTTGCTCATTCTTGGCATGGGTGCGCTCCTTTCTGCCGTTTCCGCTGGTGTGGCGGTATCGGCGGTAATTTTGTATCATCTCGGTATCATTTTCGGGGTTTTTCTGCCCTGTAAGCCCGTTAAAAAATCCTTTGGTATTGCGGATAGGGTGCGGGGCAGCCCCCTTGTTCTGTATGGGTTCGGGTACATTTTGGGGCGGTTTTTATCGTTCCTGTTCCTGCCTTTTCACAGGCTTGCGCTCCCGGTGTAAAATCTGGTCGATATTGCCCTTGACGGTCTGTAAGCGGCGGTATTCCTCCCGTTTTGCCCGGTAATCGTTGTAGCCGCTGTTTTTCTCTTGGATAAGGGTTTCAATCTCTGCTTGCAGGGCTTTATAGCTCGGCAGCTTGGAAATGCCGTTCTCCCTGAAATAGCGGGCGGCTGCGTCTGCTATGATAAAGTCGCTTTCGTGCTTCTGTCGGTAGGCTGCTTTTGCTTTGGCGTTTTTCTGCTGTTTCAGCCCGTCCCGGACAGGGCGGGTCTTGGAATAGGCAAGCACCTGCCGTTGCAGCTCCTTTTTCCCGTCCAGCGTCTTTTCCACCTGCTTCAGCTCCGTAAGGCTTTCCCGCATGGCGGTATAGGCGGCAGAACGGGCTTCGTCCAGTTCCTCCGGGGAAGAAAAGCCGTACTGCTGATAGGCGGTAACGGTAGCTGCCATTTGCTTTAGATTGTGTTTTGCCGCCCAACGGTCATAGCCCACGCCCTTGCCCTCGGCTCGCTTTGCTTCCCGGTCAACCATGCGCTGCAAGGTGTTGTCTGCCGGGGTGGTTTTTGTGGTTTTTTCCCCTTGTGACGGCTTTTTAACTGCGGCAGGGTATTCGGGTATGGCTGTGGTCTGTTCGGCAGCTCTGCGGGCGTTCTGCGTGAGCAGGGCAAGGACAGCAGCCTTGTCAAAATCGTCCCCCAGCTTCCGGGCTGTGATAGGCTTTGTCCTGTCCGGCGTGAGGTAGGAAAGCCGCCCCCGGCTCTCCTTGACGGTCACGCCCTCCCGCAGCAAAAGGGAAGAAAACTCGTCAAAGCTGGTAGCTTGGGAAAGTGCCTGCCGTATCGTCCGGCGCAGCTTCGCCTTGTCCGTTTCAAACTTGGTGGGCTTGGTCGTCTGTCCGGCGGCTTCTCTGGCGGCGTTCTCTTTATCAAGGGCAAGCTGCCCTTTCTTTGCCGCCCAGTATTCCCGTTCTGTTATCCGTTCCTTACTGCCGTTCAAGAGGTCGATTTGGTAAAGCCCCTCCCGGTGGCACATCTCCATGACTTCGCTCTTGAAATATTCCATAGCGGCGTTGGTACAGCGGTGCTTGCAGCCCTCCCTTGTGTCGGCTGGTCTGTCCATGTAGGGCAGAAGCGGGACTTCATAAATCCGCAGGGAGTTGATGACGATATGCACATGGATATTCCCGCTGTGGTTATGCCCATCCGGGTGGGTGCAGACTAAGGCTTGGTGTCCGGGGAAATGTTCTTTGCAGAACTGCTCGCCCAGCTCCTGCGCCCGGTCTACGGTCAAGGCGTTGTCTGTCCCGTCCCGTGGGTCAAAACTGATGATATAGTGGTGGCTTTTCACATCTTCCCGTTTTTGGTTTTTCTCATAGCGGAGATTGGCTCGCATACAGGCAACAGCGAAATCCCCGCCCCCGCAGTTAAGGGAAGAAATGCGGTAATCCTCCCTCGGTATCAGCCGCCCGTTTTCATCAAGGGTGGGCTTCATGGTAAACTCGTCATGCTCAAATGTGAGGTAGGCTTCCGCTGCGCCATAGTCGGCATTTTTAGAGCTGATATGTTTGAATGTTGCCAACAGCGTCACCCACTTTCTGCAAGACTTCAAACTTTAGGGCAGCAAGGTCGGAAATGGCGGCTCGCACTTCAACGGACAGCGTATTGTAGGGCGTTCCGTATTCGTTGAGGGCACGGGCGATCTGATTAAGGTTGCCGCCGATTTTTCCGTATTCGGCTATCAACTTTCCAACAGCGGACAGCAGTTCATCATTGACCGGGGAAACGGTAACGATGGGGCGAATGGTCGCCCGTGTAATGGCTTGCCGGATAAATTCGGATTGGCTCATGTCATAGTGTTTCAGCCGCTCGGTAAAGTCGGCGTATTCTTCCTCGGTCATGCGGGTTTTGACCACATGGCAGCGGTGGGGTGTGTTGTATTTTTTCTTCAAGCGTTGACCTCCTTTCTCGCCCGACAGGGCGCATGAGCAGGGTTTGGGGAAGGCACTCCCCAACAAGATTTACCAAAGGGGGCAAAACCGCAGATATGCGGATTTTGGCACCGTGGTAGAATCTTGCTCTAAAAAACTACCGCTTTCCTCGGCGGCTCTGGTTTGCGGATATACTGGCTTGCTCCACCAATATAGCGATTGCGGCGGCGTGTTCTGCCCGCTGTTCACCACTACAACGGTGAAAAGGGGGCGTTTTGGCAAACGCACGGAAAATTTTTTGTTTTCCCTGTCTGCTCCCTACAACAATCCGGCGGTGTGGTTTGCCAAAGATTTTTGAAAATGGGCGCAAAAAAAGCAGTAAACCTTTTCAAGATTTACTGCTTATCTGCCGCTGTGATGGGCGGCGGTATTAAATTGTCAGCCGTTTTTCAAATGGAATTTATCTGCAATCGCTTTCTTTCTGCTTTCCAATTCCTTTTCTGTAATCTTCCATAATCCTAACGCAATGATCTGCTATCTTTTGCATTCCGAGTTCTTCAAAAAAGGAAATTTGTATTTTCATCAGTTCTTCACAAACAGTCAACTTCTGCTCATCCATATTGCTAATAGCAAGCCATGGGAACGCTTTATATTTCTTAGTGTCCCCAATGAGAAAATTGTACCCTATCAACTCATTTTCACGGAAAACGAAATAGAATTGTGGGCCTGAACCTGGAACTGACTTTTCCATAATTTGCTGCATTGTTTTCACGCCGCCGTATGCCGGAAAAAAACCTATTCGCTCAAGAGCATTTAATATGTCAATCCTTTTATCTGTGGGTATGTCTCTATAATTGATAATCTGTTCCATTTGCTCTACCCTCATTGAAGTTTAATTTGTCAGGCTCTAATTATACAACTTTTCTGTTTAGCGGTCAAAGCGGAACTTCAACAGGCTTTCTATCAGTTGCCTGACGATATGCTCCTGCATATCCGTGTTAATCTGTCCGTCCATTTTCGCACAAGAGCGGATATATCCGGCATAATGAGATAGAACGGCGGCAACAGCTTCCGGGTCGCCCTCGCTTGCCTTAACGATTGTCTCATAGGGAAGTAGCTGGTTCATAGGACAAGCCCTCCAACTCTGCCCGTAGCCGCCGTAAAATCATCTGAATACGCCGCCCGGTTGTGTTGCCAGCCCGTCCATATCTCCGTCCAATCTCCCTATGCGTCAATCGTTGGAAGTAGTACAGGAAAATGATTTCCTGTTCCATCTGTGATAGTGCGGACAGCGCTGCGGCAAGCTCTGGACTTTCCAAAAGCACCATCTGACCACAGACGAAAAGCGGATAGCTGGTCATGCCGGATTGCTCCGCAAAGTATTTATCTGTGGTACTGAATGGATAGTGTTTTTCTTCTATCAGATATTCAAGCGAGATTTCCCGCTTGCGGCGGCTGCGTATGCTCCGGGCTGCGTCTATGGCAGCGTGGCGAATAACGGTCTTGCAAAAGGCATCGTGTGTATGCCGGATATGTTCTTGATACTTTTCGTGTTCGGTCATGGAAAATCCCCCCTTTCTGAATAATGGCAGAGGGCGGCAGCATTTTATGCTGTCGCCCTCTTGATTACCGAACAGCAAAGACGGGCGGGGCTGTCAACGGCGGCGCATTTGCGCCGTTCATCTTGACCGTTGACAGGCTCGGCTGGATTTGCTATTTATTTCCTCACCATTCCTGTGTCTTGGCTTCCTTTCGGATTTTCATTATCTGTATTTGATATATACTGCCAGGAATTACAGAAACCAACGCAAAAATACCAAAGATTATAGATTGCTTTGTAACTGCGAATAGTGCAAACATGAGCAGTAGAAATAGCCACGGATTACGTAAGTTGCGATAATATTTTTCTTTATCGTCATAAGAGGTATGGAGTTCAAAAGGCTTTCCATCATTTGCTTTTTCCACAATCAAGATTTCTCGATTAAAAGTTGTTGTGTTTGTCGCAATACGACCGCCCCTTTCTGCCCATGGGCGCCAACGAACTTTTCCAACAGAATAGTTTAGATTGATATTTTTAAAAAACACCTTATATCCCATATCCTCCAAAAAATTAGCATAATCTATTGAACTCTCTTTTGATTTTTCTCCGATAAACTCTACACAATAGGTCACTTCATCGGGCTTGCATTTTTCAAATTCGTATAACAGTTTTCCTGTCCGAACAAGTCGATAACCCTTTTCAGACATTTTGTTTAGCCATTTTTCCTGCGTATTTAGCAATCCGCCAAAAAAGCGATAACATTTTTTACTCATACTGCACCTCCAATAATTTCACTTGCAATGCTTACAAGTTCATTTAGTCTTGCAAGCTCTTTTTCTGCAATTTCTTTTCCCTGTGCTGTAATGTGGTATTCTTTTTTTCTTCCCTCACTATCTCCATAAGGTTCAATCCACTTCTTGTCCTGCAAAGAGTTTAATGCTCCATATAAAGTGCCTGCGCCTAACGAAAGCCGCCCGCCCGTTTTTTCTTCAACAAACTGCATAACGGCGTATCCGTGTTTTGGTGTATAAAGAGAGAGTAAAATATAAAAGGTCACTTCTGTAAGTGCGCCACTTTTTGCATTGTCTCTCATAGTCCAGCCTCCTTATTACGATTACTGTAATAAATATATCACTAACCGTAATATAAGTCAAGCAGATTCAAGGAAATTATTTAAGGGGCATGAAAATGGAGCAGCAACATTTTCGTGTTACTGCTCCACTTTGATACAGAATAGTAGGGTACGCTGTTCTCAATTTGTGTTGTTGCTTCTTTACCGTATATGAGCATTGGAGCCGGGGTTGTCGTTACCGTAACCTTCCAGCAGGTTGATGGCACCCCAAACGCCGAGACCGGCACCCAGAGCGACAACCAGAGTCTGAAGAACTTCGATAGCAGAGTTAAAGAATTCCATAGTCGT
>NZ_JBBNIH010000092.1:0-25239 GCF_040094125.1 Faecalibacterium longum | reverse complement strand
TCCGTTCCGTTCCGTTCCGTTCCGTTCCGTTCCGTTCCGTTCCGTTCCGTTCCGTTCCGTTCCGTTCCGTTCCGTTCAAAATTGTGTTGCCGGTTTCTGCAAATGTCAAGAGCTTATCTCGGTAATACTCGTACTGCTTCTGCCGGGCTTCGATTTCAGCGGGCAAACCAATGTTGAGATCGGAGCAGATTTTCTCAAAGTTGTCCAACACATTTACAATGCGGTTTTGGACATCAAGGGGAGGAACAGGAATCTTTATGGCTTTAATCTCGTTTGCATTCATATTGGGAACGCTGCTGCTTTTACTTTTTATAGCAGTTGCAGACAGCACATGGAAAAGAAATCTTGAACTGAGCTGATTATCTTTCGGCATAACAACCTTGAGCCTAATTATCGGGGTAAAAAATGCCTTTCTATAGTATACAGCACCCGTATTGGCTCCAATAGATGAAATCACGACAGCATCCCTATCAATCTTATACGTTCCAGAATATCCATACGCTTCTTTACCATTTCCCCAAACTGGAAACATATGTGATGAATCTTTACTTTCTCCTTTAATGCAATCCGCAGGCGGTTCGCCGCCAACCACAACATTACAAATATCACCTATGGATTTTAACGAAGCACTAGATTCATCAAAGTAAAGGAATTTATTGCGGTAATAGGCATACTGCACCTTTCTATCTGTGAGTTCCTTTGTAAGCTCCGCTGTAAGATTTGTGAAATTGTCCAAAATGCGAACAATTTCACGCTGAATTTCTAGCGGTGGAATTGGTATCATTAGCCTTGAAAAAAGTGTTTGTGTTAAGTGACTAATTGTCGAACCCGTTTTCTGTTGCTCAACAACACTTTGAAAATGATTAGACAACAGATAGTGCAGAATGAACCGATTCTCTAACGAACCATCTTTACAGCGAACAACAAAGACTCCACCATTTAATGTAGCTGGCATTTCAAGCCCCTTTACTTGCGCTACTTTACCAAGAGTTCCATCTTTGGTTATTAGGATATCTCCATTTTTCAATTGAATTTTCGAGTCTTGCTTGTATCGCTCTTCCGTCACATATACACAAGTACTATAATCAATTTCATGTGTTTCAGTAAAGTCAGTTCCTGTTATAAGCAAGTAGTCGCCTTTGCTCATATACTCTGCTTTCGTTAGCCGTTGCCAGCCAATTCGAGCATTTAATGTGCAAACTTCATCGAATCTTTTATACTCAACGCCATCCGGGCAAAGTTCCCGGAGCAGTTCATCTAGCTTACTCATCCGCACCCTCTTCTTTCTTTGCAATATAGGTACTGTACAGTGCCATCACCGCATAATAGTACATATCTTCCTGTGTTTCAATCAAATCTTCATCAAAAACAAAATCTTCTTCTGATTCAGCAAATACCCGGCAACAGTCAATAACAACTCGCATCGTCCAGAATGTCATTATTTCTTCCGGGCATCCAGCTAATTTGCATTGCGACCAAACCATATCAATTGGTGGCTGCAGCAGCCATTTGGATTTTCCCAAATCTGCGGAGTGAAGGTAATCATACATATACCCGTATAGCGTTCCGTTATAGCTCGTGTCTTTTAATAATTGGAGTGAATCACCTTGATAAAAGTGTGTTCGCCTTATATCCTCAAATATGTACGGATTTACGGTTTCAATTTTTTCATCCGAATAACGCTCCATCGCTCGATGAAAGTATTTAGCCCCATCATATAAAGTATCTTGTCCAAAACCGCACGCCTTAATATCATCTTTTAGTCGTTTTAATGCAGCACTCACCTGTTCTTTAGAAACCTCTATTAGCTGAAAATTGGCTTGCTTCAGAATTTCCTTTTGGACTTCCTCACTACATCTTAAAAACTTGGTCGTTATCGCTCTATGATGCTTTCTTTTGAGTTTCAAAGTCTTTGCTATCGCCGACAACGGCAAATACTCTATTTCATCTTCATTATCAATCAGAAAAACTCTTGCCGCCTCCGCGATAGCCTTTTCCTGCGCTTTTACTTCCATTTGTTCACGTTCTTTTTCATGTGAACGCTCTAGCCTATAAATTTTGATAGTCAATACAGTTGTTACAACCAGTGAAGTTACATCCACTAGGAAACTCCAAATCTCAAGGCTCATCTTTACTCTAGGTTTTCCTCCAAATACCTGTCAAAATCGCTCTGGTACAGCCGATCCTGCACCACACGGTACTTTTCAAACTCCGTTTCGGCGTGCATCTTTGCAAGCTGTGCCGAGATTGTGCCTGCATCCTTCAGCACTTCCAGATCATCTGCCTGCAAATAGATATCCAGCCGCTTGGCCCAGTCCTCCATGGTCATAGGGATATGACGGCGGGCACGGTTCTCGGCAAGGTCGAGATATGCCGAAACGATCAGCTCCATGGACTTCATTTCATCCTCGGTCAGGTAGTTTTTCGCCACCGAAACATCGCTCTTTTTAATTTTGCCATTGGGAGCATCCTTCCATGTGTGGAGCCCCATGTGCGGCTTTTCGGCATCGGCACGCTCATAGATCAGCTCTGCCGCCGTATGGCGATGCACGGCATAGTGCATCTTGTTCTGCACCTTCGCAAAGAACTCTTTTGTGGTCAGTGCATTGCGGTCATAATCCAGCGACGTAGCGTAAATGTCAGTGAGTTTCTGGTAGAAGTTGCGCTCCGAAATACGAATCTCCCGGATACGCTCCAACTGCTCTTCAAAGTATTTCTTGGTCAGGACTGTGCCGCCGTTTTTCAGGCGCTCCTCATCCATTGCCCACCCCTTGATGGTGTACTGCTCCACGATCTGGTTCGCCCAGACACGGAACCGCACCGCCCGCTGGTTGTTCACCTTGAAGCCGACCGCAATAATCATTTGCAGATTATAGTGGTTCACGCTGCGAGTAACCTGTCGGCCACCCTCATTTTGAACTATTCGGAATTTCCGAATCGTTGCCGCCTCGTCCTGCTCATGGTCAGCATAAATCTTTTTGATATGCTCATTGATGGTCGGAAGCCCCACATCGTAAAGGGTCGCCATCATCTTTTGCGTCAGCCAGATGTTTTCATCCTCGTAGCGCATCTCAATGCTGTCCCTGTCCTCGCCCGTAGAGGCAACAAAGGTCAGGTATTCCGCCGCAGAAGAACGTACCAATGCAGAATCTTTCTTTTCATTTTCCATTTCAGCCCTCGATTTCTGCCACGATCTGGTCAATGGCGGCCCGCAGCTCGTTTTCTCGTGCTACGATTTGTGCAATTTCAGCGTTCAGCTTTACAATGTCGATTTTCTCGCGGGTGTCCTTGGCCTCCACATAAGTGGAAACCGACAGGTTATAGTCATTTTCCTGCACCTCGGAATACTCCGCCAGATGGGAGAAGTGTGCTTCTTCTGCCCGCTGTGCAAAGGTGTCCACTATTTTGTTAATGTTCTCTGGGGTGAGTTTGTTGTTGTTCGTCACCTTGACGCACTCGGAAGAAGCATCAATGAACAACACCTTATTGTCCGTTTTACCCTTTTTCAGCACCATGATGCAGGTGGCAATACTGGTACCAAAGAACAGGTTGCTCGGCAACTGGATGATGCAGTCAATGAAGTTGTTGTCCACCAGATATTTGCGGATCTTCTGCTCTGCACCGCCACGGTACATAATGCCGGGGAAACAGACGATTGCCGCCGTACCGTTGGAAGCCAGCCATGCCAGCGAGTGCATGATAAATGCCAAGTCCGCTTTGCTCTTCGGAGCCAGCACACCAGCCGGAGCAAAGCGAGGGTCATTGATGAGCAGCGGATTCTCGTCACCGGCCCACTTGATGGAGTACGGCGGATTCGATACGATCAGCTCAAAAGGTTCATCATCCCAGTGCTGCGGATTGGTCAGCGTATCCTCACAGGCAATGTCGAATTTGTCAAATTCAATGTCGTGCAGGAACATATTGATGCGGCACAGGTTGTACGTTGTGATGTTGATTTCCTGTCCAAAGAAGCCGTTGCGCACGGCATCCCGTCCCAGCACCTTTTCTGCCTTCAGCAGCAGCGAACCGGAACCGCAGGCCGGGTCATATACCTTGTTGATTTCCTTCTTGCCTACCGTACCCAGCCGGGTCAGCAGCTCCGAAACATCGGCAGGCGTAAAGAACTCGCCGCCGGACTTGCCCGCATTGCTGGCGTACATGGTCATCAGGTATTCGTAGGCATCGCCAAAAGCATCAATGTCATGCTCTTTCACATCGCCAAGGTTCATATCTGCCACGCCGTTCAGCAGTTTCACGAGCTTCTCATTGCGCTTGGCAACGGTCGCACCCAGCTTATTGCTGTTGACATCGTAATCATCGAACAACCCTGCAAACTGCCCCTCGGAGGAGCTGCCCTTTGCGGATTCCTCAATGTGCCGGAAGACTGTTTCCAGCGTTTCGTTGAGGTTTTCATCGCCGGCCGCTTTTGCCCGTACATTGCAGAACAACTCACTGGGTAGGATGAAGAACCCTTTTTCCTGTACCAGCCCTTCTCGTGCCTGCTCTGCCTCTGCATCAGACATATCTTCATAGCGGAAATCTGGGTTGCCTGCATCAATTTCGCCCTGATTGATATAGCTGGCAATGTTCTCCGAAATATAACGGTAGAACATCGTACCGAGAACGTAGCTCTTGAAATCCCATCCGTCCACTGCGCCGCGCAGATCATCCGCAATCGCCCAGATTGCACGGTGCAGTTCTTCGCGTTCCTGCTCTTTTTTGGTGTCTACCATTTTTATTTCCTCCATCAAACGCGGATTCCCGCATTGTTTTCTTTCATTTTAACATAGTAAATGTACCACTATTGGTACACCATGGTGTTTTCCCAAAAAGGATATACTTTCCCTTTATACTATCCTAGTAAAGCGTACCACAGCTTTTCCGTGATTGCAAGCCGATAAATATTGCTATTGCATTTTTTGTCGAATTATCACTTATATGTACAGACCCCCGCCAATATCCGCTGGCGGGGGTCTGCTATCCTATCTTACAGCTCTACGCTGCTCTGTCTGCTCTTCTTCTGGCTCCTATCTGTGGTCTGCTCCTGCTCCCTCATAAATCCAATGACCTGCTGCATCTTCTCGGCACCGAAATAGTTCCACACTCGCCTGAAATCACGTTTCATCGCATAGAACTGAGAGTTTTCAGCCTCCACCTCTTTCAGCCGCTGGCTTAGATGATGGGTAGCTTTCTTCTCGTCCTGATAGAAGTGCAGATACTTATCCCGCTCATCCTTGACCTCCCAGTACTTCCGATGGAGGGCAAAGAGTACCTTCACCAACTTCTGGATCAGCGGCATTGCCTTCTTCTCCCGATAGCTCTTGGCGGTCTCAAATGTGGCTGCTTCTGGCACCCATTCCTCTGGCCGCTGGGAGTACTGCGCTGACAGGTTTTCCAAACCTTCCATAATGGGAGCCAGCTTGTTCAGCTTCTGGCTCTGCTTCTGGTAGGTCAGCTCTGCTTTCTGTACCCGCTGTTCAGCGGCTTCTACGGCTGTCTGCGCTGTTTCCAGCTGTTCCTGCATCTCGGTCAGGTCGGTCTGGCACTCCTGCTTGGCAGCTTCCAGAGCCGCTACCTCTTTACTACGCTCCCGCTTCTTGAAGTCCAGCACAGACAGGTGCTCTTCGTGGGTGCCTTTCTGTTCCCACTCGATGCCGTGCCGCTCCATCACGGCAGCAAGCTGCTCTTTCTCGGCGTTGATCCACTGGTTCAGCTCGGATTCCCGTTTGGAGCCGCCTGCAAAGCCCAAGGCCTTCAGAGCCTGCTTCAGGGAGACCTTGGTGCCCAGTCCTTTGCCTTTCCAGCCGGACACATACGGCACGAAGTCGATGTGCAGATGGGGCGTAGCTTCATCCATGTGGAGGAATGCTCCGAACACCCGCAGTGTCGGGTTACGTTCTTGGAAGCCCTGCATATACTCGTCCAGCAGTTCCTTTGCCAGTGCACCATTCTCGGTCAGGACACCCATATCATCTTTGTTACCGATCTGGACGATCAGCTCATGGAAGAGCTTTTCCTGCTTGCCTGTCCGCAGGTGCTCATAGTAGTCGGTGATACAGCGGTCCTTGCGCTTCTGCTTGGCGTTGTAGCGGTTCACTGCCTCGTCAAAAAGTTCGTGGTACACCTTCTGAATCGGTTCATCCCGGTACACAACATTCAGGCTGCTGCGCTCCGGGTCTACGTTTTCAGCGGTGAAACTTCTCCGGTTATGGTTGAGGGAGCCGGAGCCTCGCATTGCGGAAATGGTTCTTTTCAATCGCACGTCCTTTCTCTGTGGAAGTAACTGGTGCCGGACACGGCAAAGGCTTTGTTACTTTCGTCGAAAGTAACGCAAAAGCACTTTTGACAGACGTTCCGTCCATCAAAAGATGCCTTTGCGCCCTGCCGGGGGCTTCCGTCTGCGGACGGGGTTTCGCTGTACCTCGCCGCTGCCCGGTCCAACACCACCTTCCTGCGTGATTGCATTCACAGGAGCGTGACACGCTCCTGTAGCTTCATCTGGTCTCGCAGGGCTTTGTAGACCCTTGGGTTGCCTACCACGGTGATCTCCCGGTCAGTCAGGCGGCGGATGATATACTCCTGTTTGGTCAGGCCGGAGAGTTTTACCTTGGCTTCCAGAACCTCGTCCTCTTCCGGGGACATTCGGAAGGCTATCACCTTGTTCCGCCAGCGGCCTTGCTGGTCGAGTACTCGTTCCATTTTCATCCCTCCCTTCGCTCCATGTCTAGCTTCTGCGCCATCTCCTGCTACTTTGAGGGGAAGAGGTGGGCGTACTTATAGGTGATGTCCACGCTCTCATGCCCCACCCGGTCTGCAATCGCCAGAGCCGAGAAACCCATCTCGATCAACAGTGATACATGGGAATGCCGCAGGTCGTGGATTCGTATCCGCTTCACCCCGGCTTCCTTGGCTCCCCTGTCCATCTCGTGGTGCAGGTAGCTCTTGGTCACCTCAAAGATCCGCTGGTCTGGCTGGACTTTGTAGAGGGATTTCAGATAGTCTCTGATCTCGTCCGTCAGAAACTGCGGCATCTGGATGACACGGACGCTCTTGGGTGTTTTCGGGTCGGTGATCACATCCCGGCCTTTCAGCCTTTGATAGGATTTGGTGATGGAGAGCAGCCCCTTGTCCAAGTCGAAGTCTGCCGGAGTCAGAGCCAGCAGCTCGCCCTCCCGGATGCCACACCAGTAGAGAACTTCAAAGGCGTAGTAGGACTGCGGCTTGTCCATCATAACTTCTGCGAATTTGAGGTACTCTTCCTTTGTCCAGAAAAGCATTTCCTTGTGCTTTTCTGACCCCATGCACCCGGCTGTGGCTGCTGCGTTTGATTTCAGCCCGTAGAACCGGACGGCGTGATTCAGAATGGCACTGAGTTGTCCATGCAGCGTCTTGAGGTAGGTCGGCGAATAGGCCTTGCCGTTTTTGTCCCGGTAGTTCAGCATCTCGTTCTGCCATGCGATCACATCCCGTAGCTTTATCTCGCTGAGCCGTTTTTCTTTGAAATACGGTAAGATTTTCGTTCGGATGATGTGCTCTTTGGTAGACCAGGTGTTTTCCCGGAGTCGCTTTTTCTTGTCCGTGATATAAATTTCCACAAAGGCTTCAAAGGTCATGGTCAGGTCTGCTGCCTGCTGAAGAAGGAACTCCCGCTCCCACGCCAGAGCGTCCTTCTTGGTGGAAAACCCCCGTTTCAGCTTCTTCTGCTTCACACCTTGCCAGTTCTCGAAGTAGAAGGTCTTGGCGGTTTGGGTCAGTTTGGCGGTCATTCAATTTTACTAAGCATTTTTGCTTATCTTTTTGTGCTTTCATTATACTAAACACATTCCGTTAAGTCAAGAGGCTTTCAGGTAAAATCTTAAACTTTTTTGTTTATTTTCTATTGCATCTCCTGTTTTTCTGTGCTATACTGGGTTCAACAAATATGTTTAAGTCAGGAGGCAATCGCATGGCAGTCGGTGACCGCATCAAACGTGCCCGCAACCTCCGAGGTATGACCCAGAAAGAACTGGGCATTGCCATCGGGTTTGAGGAGAAGAGCGCAGACATCCGCATCGCACAATACGAAAGCAACACCCGTACGCCCAAGGAAGAGTTGCTCCGCAAGATTGCGGAGGTATTGGATGTGAACTATCGGTCTCTCTATGAGCCGACCCTGTACGCCGCAGAGGATGTGATGTACACCCTGTTCGAGCTGGACGAGCACTACCCCGGCACCCGGCTCTATGAGGTCACAGACACCACCGACCCGGATTTCCCTGAAAAGCACATGGCAGTCAGTTTCCGCTATCGCCTGCTGGATGAGTTCTTAAAGGAGTGGCAGCTCCGTAAGAATCAGCTCCGGGAGGGCGAGATCACCAAGGAAGAGTATCTGGAATGGAAGCTCAACTGGCCTCAGACCGCCGACGGCTGCGGCCGGTACGAGCCGAAGAAAAAGTGGCGTAAAGAATAAAAGACACAAAAATGCCCTCTGAAAAACTTACCGTTTCTCAGAGGGCATTCTCATGTCTCTCTTTATGAATAATCGCCTGATAGTATCAAAGCAGTATCACAGAGTCTTTTAGCTCTCAAAATATCGCATTGTATCAATACTTTTCAGGGTTTGCGGATTACTCGAGCTCGATCGTGGCCGGCGGCTTACCGGTGCAGTCGTAGAACACGCGGTTGACGTGCTTGACCTCATTGACGATGCGGCTGGTGACAGTACCCAGCACGTCCCAGGGCATATTGTAGCTCTCGGCGGTCATGAAGTCAGTGGTGGTGACAGCGCGCAGGGCCACGGCGTAGTCGTAGGTGCGCTCGTCGCCCATGACGCCGACGCTGTGCATATTGGTCAGAGCCGCATAATACTGGCTGATCTCCTTATCGAGGCCCGCCTTGGCGATCTCCTCACGCCAGATGGCGTCGGCGTCCTGCACGATAGCGACCTTCTCGGGGGTCACTTCGCCGATGATGCGGATGCCCAGACCGGGGCCGGGGAAAGGCTGGCGGCTGACCAGATACTCGGGCAGACCCAGCTCACGGCCAGCCTGACGGACTTCGTCCTTGAACAGGTTGCGCAGCGGCTCGACCAGCTCCTTGAAGTCCACGGTATCAGGCAGGCCGCCGACGTTGTGGTGGCTCTTGATGACGGTGGACTCACCGCCCAGACCGCTCTCGACGACATCGGGGTAAATAGTACCCTGTGCGAGGAAATCGACCTTACCGATCTGCTTCGCCTGTTCCTCAAAGACGCGGATGAACTCCTCGCCGATGATCTTGCGCTTGCGCTCCGGCTCGGTGACACCGGCCAGCTTTGCAAAGTAGCGGTCACGGGCGTCCACGCAGATGAAGTTGATGTCAAAGCCGTTGGCGTTGCCGGGGCCGAAGACAGAGCAGACCTCTTCCTTCTCGTTCTTGCGCAGCAGGCCGTGGTCAACAAAGACGCAGGTCAGCTGCTTGCCGATGGCCTTGGCCAGCATGGCTGCCAGCACGGAGGAATCGACGCCGCCGGACAGGGCGCAGAGCACCTTGCCGCTGCCGATGCGCTTCCGCAGGGCTTCGACGTTGTTCTCCACGAAGGAGTCCATCTTCCAGTCGCCGGTGCAGCCGCAGACATTGTACACGAAGTTGTGCAGCATCTTCTTGCCCTCAGCGGTGTGGAGCACCTCGGGGTGGAACTGGACGGCGTACAGCCCCTTTTCCTCGTTCTCAGCTGCGGCCACCGGGCAGTTGACGGTGTGGGCAGTGATTTTGAAGCCGGGCGCAGCCTGCTCGATATAGTCGTTGTGGCTCATCCAGCAGACGGTGGAGGGCTGCACATCGGTGAACATCTTGCTGCTGTTGTCCACGAAGACCTCGGTCTTGCCGTACTCACGCTCGGGGGCGCGGCAGACGTGGCCGCCCAGCAGGTGCATCATGAGCTGGCTGCCGTAGCAGATGCCCAGCACAGGCACGCCCCAGCTGAAGATCTCGGGGTCGACGGTGGGCGAATCCTCCAGATAGACGCTGTTGGGGCCTCCGGTGAAGATGATGCCCTTGGGGTTCTTCGCCTTGATGACGGACAGGTCCGTCTTATAGGAATAGATCTCACAGTAGACATTATTCTCGCGGACGCGGCGCGCGATGAGCTGATTGTACTGGCCGCCAAAGTCCAGCACGATCACGGTTTCATGCTGCATGATGTTCTCCTCTCTATATATCACTGGTGTGCTTCTTATAGCTAAGATTTAGTATAGCACATTTCACAACCAAAAGCGACATCTTTTGTGTATTTTTCTGTTTTGTTTTTCGTTTTGAATTGTAAACCCTTTCGCAAATCCAAAGTTGACGCAGCGTTTGCAGTCTGCCATACTGGGAGCATGGCCGCTTTGGGCCAGAATGTATAGGAGGAACAATTCTTATGAGTCAGAACACCCAGGCCGCTGCGGCCACCAAGTCCAAGTTCTCTGTGCGGGACATCTGCTATGCAGGTCTGTTCGCCGCCGTCATTGCCGTCATGGCTCAGATCTCCATCCCGATGCCTCTGGGCGTCCCCATGACCATGCAGACCTTCGCCATCACGCTGGCTGCTGTGGTGCTGGGTTCCAAGCTTTCCGCCATCGCTTCGCTGGTGTACCTGGCACTGGGCGCTGTGGGCGTGCCGGTGCTGGCAAACTTCTCCGGCGGTTTCGATAAGTTCGTCGGCCCCACCGGCGGCTTCCTCATCTCTTTCCCCCTGATGGCCTACATCATCGGCCTCGGCGTGGAGCACCGTGACGCCTTCAAGGGTGCTTTCGTCACCGCTGTCATCGTCGGCACGGTGGTCAACTATGTGGTGGGCGTTGCAATGTTCGTGGTCGTCGCCCACAGTACCATCGCCGTGGGTATCACCGCCTGCGTCCTGCCCTTCATCCCCACTGCCATCATCAAGGCAGTTCTGGCCTGCGCCATCGGCCTGAATCTGCGGAAGCGCATTCCGGGGCTGAAAGCATGAGCATCGTACTTCGTCCCCATCATCTGCTCTGCACGCAGGGCTATTCCGGCAAAGGCTATGACAACGATTTCGTGGCCCACATGACCGACGTGGTGCATCAGCTGCGGGATGTTCCCGGCACCACCATCCACCTCACCTTCTCCACTGACACCCTCTGCTCCTGCTGCCCCAACAAGCTGGGGACTGACCTCTGCGACACGCAGGAAAAGGTCAAGCGCTACGATGCAAAGACGGTGGAATACTTCGGTCTCGAGGAAAAGGATTACGTCTACCAGGACCTCATTCGCGAGATCGACGCCAAGGCCACGCCAGAGATCCTCGCCGACATCTGCCGCGACTGCTGCTGGTTCCCCATCAGCGCCTGCTGCAAGAATATCTGCGAAGGCCGGTATGTGAAATAAAGCGATAAAAAATACGGGATGCTGTAAAATGCAGCATCCCGTATTTTTGTTTTATCAGGCGATGAACTTATCGTACAGGCCGAACACGAAGATGAACAGGACGATGAGGGGCAGGCCATAGGTCAGGTAGCCGCGCATCCAGTCGTGCATCTTGAGGCCGTCGCCGGTGTTGACTTCCTTCTTGTAGTTGTCCCAGCCCCAGCCGTAGCGGGTGACGCAGAACAGCAGGTAGACGAGGGAGCCCAGCGGCAGAAAGAGGTTGCTGACAAGGAAATCCTCCACATCCAGCACCGCGCCGCCGAAGATGGCGAAACCGTCCCAGGCCCAGACGTTGTAGCCCAGCACACAGGGCAGAGAGAGGGCGATGATGAGGAAGAAGTTGACAAGGCTGGACTTCTGACGGTTCCAGCCGGTCAGCTCCATGCCGCAGCAGATGATGTTCTCGAAGACGGCCAGCACGGTGGAAAGCGCCGCAAAGGCCATGAACAGGAAGAACAGGCTGCCCCACAGACGGCCCATCGCCATATTGGCGAAGATGTTGGGCAGGGTGATGAAGATGAGGCTGGGGCCGCTGGTCTGGTCCACACCGTAAGTGAAGCAGGCCGGGAAGATGATGAGGCCGGCGGTGATGGCGACGAAGGTATCCAGCACCACGACGCGGACGCTCTCGCCCAGCAGGGCGTGCTCTTTGCCGATGTAGCTGCCGAAGATGGCCATTGCACCAATGCCGAGGCTCAGGGTGAAGAACGCCTGATTCATGGCCCCCACCAGCGTATTGACGATGCCCACTTCCTTCATCCGCTCAAAGTCGGGTACGAGGAAGAAGGTCAGGCCCTCCTTTGCGCCGGGCATGAACATACTGTTGACTGCCAGCACCACCATGATGACCAGCAGGGCGATCATCATGACTTTCGTGACTTTCTCGAGGCCGTTCTGCAGGCCGCGGGCGCAGACGAAGATACCGATGGCCACAACGACCACCATCCAGAAGCCCATGGTCAGCGGGCTTGCCAGCATCTCGGTGAACTTGCCAGCCACCTGGTCGGCGTCAAGGCCCACCAGCTTACCGGCAGCGGTCATGTAGAAGTAGTGGAGCATCCAGCCGGCCACCGTGGTGTAGAACATCATCAGCAGGTAGCAGCCGACGAGGGTGAAGTAGCCGTGGATGTGCCACTTCTGGCCGGGCTTTTCGAGGGCCTGATAGGCGCGCACCGGGCTCTTGTGGCTGGCACGGCCCACGGCGAACTCCATGGTCATGATGGGCAGACCCAGAATGACGAGGAACAGCAGGTAGAACAGCACGAAAGCGCCGCCGCCGCCCTGACCTGCCATGTAGGGGAACTTCCACACATTTCCGATGCCGATCGCGCAGCCGGCGGAAAGGAGGATGAACCCGAGTCTCGATTTGAGTTTTTCGCGTTCCATTGATTGTCTCCTTTATTGCACCTTGCAAAAATCTGCGCCCGTCGTTTCGTCCACGACGGGCGCACAGTGTATTGATTATATCACAGCTTACGGCAAATTTCCCAGAAGTCTTGCTTGAATCTATTTCATGTTTTTCTCAGGAGGGTTTGCTGTATTTTCATGTTTCGAGCAGTTCCGACTGCATTTCGTCCAGCTGCTCGTAGCTGTAAAGGCGGTTGAAGGCTTCCACCAGCTCTTTTTTCGAGAGCCGGGGCGGCAGACCGAGAGCGCAGAGCAGCTTTGTTTTCCGCTCAGCTGAGCCCGCCGTACCCGAAAGTCCCCACTCATAGAGGTCGGTATAAGTAATTTGCCGCCCCTCCGGCTTTGCAGGGGAAATGCCTGCTTCTTCGCCCAGAGCGTCCCGGAGCGCCTGCAAAACGAGGGCATCGTCCACGCCCTCGACCCCCAGAAGTCCCTCTTTGCCGGGCTGAGCCTTCCGCTTTTCCTTGCCGTGGATGGCCGGAACGTAGGCTTGCACCACGTTCTTCTCCCCCACCAGATTCGTGATGTAGGTGCGGATGCGGAAGCCTGCCGCGTCGGAGTCCGTCAGGAGGATAAGGCCGTTTTTGTGGGCCAGCTGTTTGAAGAGCTGCTGACGCTTCTTATCCTTATAGATGCCGAAGCCGTCCGTCAGCAGGATCATGGCGTCGGTCAGGTGGGAGAGACGGGCCGCATCGTATTTGCCCTCCACGATGAGCACACGGTCGGTGTGCAGCAGTTCCAGTTTCTCGCTCATCTTCTTCCTCCCGCCATTGCCAGACGGCAGAGCGCCGTTTCCAGCAGGGTCTGCGCGCTCACGGGCTGGCTTTTCAGACTCTTGTCCAGCTCAAGCAAAATCTGCATACAGGCTTCCAGCTGGGGCAGCGTGTAGTGGCTGGCTGTCTCGGCAGAGCGCTTGAGCCGGTAGTCGCTGCCCTTGTAGCCGAAATCCTTGAACACGGTGCTGTAGCTCTTCCGCTTGGCTGCGCCCAGTTTGACCCGATAGAGATCCACATAGCTGCCGATCATGGCCGCCGTGATGGGGATGGGCTCCTGCTGCAGGCGGAGAAGCGTTTGCAGCTTTTTGCAGGCACCGGTGGCGTTTTTCGCCGTTATCATCCGTATCATCTCGAAGACGTCGGCCTCGAGGCTCACAGTCCCCATCTCGGCCACCATGGCCGTGGTCACGGTCTGGTAGCCGGAGAGGGCGCAGAGCTTGTCCACCTCGTTCTCGAGAAGGAACGGGTCTTCGCCGCAGCGTTCCAGCAGGGCCGTCGCCGTACCCTCGGAGAGGGTGGTGTCCTGCGCCTTGGCGCGGTCCATCACCATGACCTTCAGCTCGTAGGGCTTGGGCTTGGCCAGCTCTTCGGAAAAGCCGACCTTAGTACACTGGGCGATGAGCTTCTGCGCCCGCTTGCCCAGCTTGAGCTTATTGCGCTCCATCTCGAACACGCTGCCCAGCACCACCACGGCATTCTCGAGGCTGGCCAGCGTGGCGCACAGCTCGTCGAGGTCTTTGTCGCTGTAGGCGGCGGGGTCCACCTCGGGCAGAAGCACCACGCGCCGCGTCCCGAAGAAGGAGATGGTACCTGCCGCCATGATGAGCTGCTCGATTTCGGGCGCAGCACCGTCCAGAACGGTCGTCTCTTCGTCCTCACCCTCGGCCAGAAGCTTTGCCGCCCGGGCCACAGCCTGCCGGACAAGATAGCGCTCGCTGGAATAAAAATAGTAGACCGGACAGCCTCCCTGGGCCAGCTGCCGGAGTTTCGTTTCCGTTGCCAAATGATCGGCTCCTTTGTATTTGGATTATTTTATTCTATCATACTCTGCCCGCTTTGAAAAGCGCTCTCCCTCGAGACGGAGGCGCAGCCGTGAGACGGGCTCTGCGTCCTCTTCCATCCAGCGGTATTTGCTGCTCAGGGTCAGGCAGTCGGTGTACCGGATATTGTCCGGCCTTGCCATCGAGGCCAGCAGCCACTCGGCCCGGATGGGCTTTGCAGGCCGGACCGTGCCGCTGAGGGTGATGAACCTCTGCCCGCCGACACGCATCCGCAGAATGCAGCCCTGCCGGGTACGGAAAAGTTCCAAGTCCACCCCGCCGCAGGAAGCACGGCGGGTGGTGTTCTCGGCCAGAGCGGCAGCCTCGATACGCTTTTGGGCCTCGATACGGCAGGGTTCTTCCGGCTGCATCCGCAGGTCAACCAGAAGTTCCACCGTCCTCACGCCCCGCTTTTCCAGCTGATTTTCCACCGCTCGCTGGGTGATGCTGCTGCCCCGGAAGAGGATGACTGCCTTCTCCCTCTGGGTGATGACGACGGCAGGCGCAGCCCGGGTCCCCACGAGTTCGATGTTCACCACGTTCCAGCTCAGGGCCGTTTCCAGCCCGATAGCCAGCGCTGCCAGCAGAATGACCGTCGGCAGAGCTACCCGGAGTCGGATGTGCCGCCGCATTGCCATTACGCAGAGCAGAATCAGCACAAGACACACCAGTGCGGCATAGGTCCCATCAAACCAGAGGGACGCTCCCGGCAGAACAGACACCCGGAAAGCCCACTCGTTCATCAGCCATGCCAGCCCTTCGGCACAGAAGGCCACCGGGCGGCGGATGATCTCAAACAAAGGCAAGCCCTCCGCGGCCAGACCCAGCAGAGCTGCACCGAGGCCGAAGCTCAGCATCGGCCCCACCAGCCAGAGGACGGCCACGCCCGACGCCACAGCCCAGACCGTCGTGCTCATCCCCCGCAGCACCAGCACCGGGAAGGTCGCCGCCGAGGCACAGAGGGAGACGCAGAGCGAGTCCCACACGCCGCCCGCAAAGTGCCGGAAAAGGAGCACCGCGCGGGGCGGTTTCTCCCGGCGGCTTTTCTGTTTCTTCTTTCTGTCGTAATAGTGCTCCCTCCCACGCCCTGCGCACTCAGCACCGGCCAGTGTTCCCATCACTGCCGCAAACGACAGCTCGAAGCCCACGTCATAGACCGCGTACCCGTTGCCCAGACACATAAGGACGCCTGCCGCGCCCAGCGAGGTGAGCGTATCCGCCGGGCCTCCCACCCAGACGCCGAGGGAGCTGACCCAGACCGCCACCGCTGCCCGGAGGACAGAGGGCGTCGCGCCGGTGATGCCCACCAGCAGAAGGGCCGTTCCGGCCCGGAGCAGCGACCTCGCCCGCCGGTAAGCCCGGCTCCGCTCCCGTTCCTTGTGGGGCAGAGCATCCAGCAGGCCGCAGAAGATGGTGACGTGGAGGCCGCTCACCACCAGCACATGGGAAAGCCCCGCGCCCCGGTAGGCACTGCGGAGAGTCGAAGTCAGATGGCTCCGGTCGCCCACCACCATCGCGGCCAGAACGCCGCCGGTGTTTTCGGCCATGCCTTTTCGCAGGGCGCGGCTCAGCGCCGCCTGGAGCCGAGCCGTCCGGGCGCGGAAGCTCTCGCTCTGCCCAAGACGAAGCATCCCGGACAGATATTCCGCGCTGAGGACAATGCCGTCGGCGTAGTCGTCCAGACGCTGGGTGGCATCCGGCACATCCAGCGAAAAGCGGCCCCGGATGAGGCCTCCGGCCTCACATTTGGGCAGACTGGCGCACTCCACCCGGAAGTGGACAGCTTCCCCGTCCACTTTTTCCACCATCAGTACGGCGCTCACCCGGCCCGCCGTGTAAGCGCGGCCTGTGCTCTCCACTTCGGCGGTGAGGGTCACGTCTCTCCCGGCGTAAGCGTCCTGTATCTTTGCCAGCCGTGCGCCGGTCATCTCCATGATGCCGACGCCCAGCACTGCGCCCAACAACAGACAGACCGCATACCCTCTCGCGGCCCCGCCTTTCCACCAGACCAGCAGGCAGAAGACAACAAAAATTGCCGCAGACGGCAGCAAAAGCCCCATCTGCGGCAAAAATGAGCACAACGCTAACACACCCAGCGCACTCAGGCAGAACGCGCAGAGCGGGCGTCGCATATCGGTTTAGTGGAGGAACAGAGGCAGCGGCTCGAGGAAGATGATGTCCTTGCGCTGGGCAGCATCACCCTCGGCCAGAACGGCGGCCTGACCCACGATGGTACACTGGGTCTGCTCGGCCAGCTCGTCCAGAGCCTTGAGAGAGCCGCCGGTGGAGATGACATCATCCACGACCAGCACCCGCTTGCCGCTCATCTTGTCCAGCTCCTTGCGGTCGATGACCAGCTTCTGCTTGCCAGCAGTAGTGATAGACTGGTCCTCGACGACAACAGGGTCGGGCATATACAGCTTGACGCCCTTGCGTGCGCAGACGTAGGGCTTGCCGCTCTGGCGGCTCATCTCGTGAGCCAGCGGGATGCCCTTGGCCTCAGCGGTCAGCAGGATGTCAAAATCCGGGCATTTCTTGAGCAGCTCAGCGGCAGCAGCCACCGTCAGCTCGGCGTCGCCCAGCATGATGAAGGCCGCAATGTCCATGTGGTCGTTCACCTTGCAGATGGTCAGCTCACGGGTCAGGCCCGCGACATTCAGCGTATAAGTCTTAGCCATATTCAACGATCTCCCTTACTTTTTCGGAATCAGACAGGCAGCTTCTCGCCGCCCAGAACATGGAAGTGCAGATGCTTGACGGTCTGGCCGGCGTCCTCGCCCACATTGGAGATGACGCGGTAGCCGTTGTCGAGACCCTGCTCCTTAGCGAGCTTTGCGATGACCGCAAACACATGGCCCAGCAGAGCGCCGTCTTCCTCGGTCAGCGCAGCGGCCGAGGGGATGTGCTTTTTGGGGATGACCAGGAAATGCACCTTGGCCTGCGGGGCGATGTCGTAGAATGCCACCACCTGCTCGTCCTCATAGAGCTTCTTCGAGGGGATGTCCCCCGCTGCAATTTTGCAAAACAGACAATCTTCCATGGGAATCGCTCCTTCCAGATTTTTTAATGAGTCAACCTCTCAGTCTCGCTCCGCTCGCCAGCTCCCCTACCGAGGGGAGCTGGCACGCCGTCAGGCGTGACGGAGAGGTTTGTTCCAGAATCAGCCCAGCTGCTTCTCCACGATGCTCTTGACAGCGGCCAGAGCCTCGTCGATCTTGGTCTCGTCCTTCAGACCAGCCATAGCGAAGTCGGGCTTGCCGCCGCCCTTGCCGCCTGCGATGGCAGAGATCTCCTTGACGAGATTGCCAGCCTTGAGACCCTTTGCCTGGGCGTCCTTGGTCACGGTAACGGCCATGGTGATCTTGTCGTCAGACTTGCCCACCAGAACAGCCACAGCAGCAGCCTTGGCATTGTCACGGATGGTGTCGCACATGCCGCGCAGGGTGTCGCCGGAGGTGCCGGTGAAGTAAGCGGAAGCGATCTTGACGTCGCCGACGGTCTCAGCGTTGTCGAACAGGCTGGTGACCTTGGAGGCGGCGACCTTTGCCTTGATGTCCTCCAGCTCCTTGCTCATGGCCTTGTTCTCAGCCATGACAGCCTCCGCACGAGCGGGCAGAGCGGCGACGTTGTTTGCCTTCAGGGTGTTCGCCACGGTGTGCAGCATCGCTTCCTGCATATTGGCACGAATCAGCAGATTGCGGCCGGTGACAGCCTCGATACGGCGGATACCAGCAGCAACAGAGGACTCGCTGACGATCTTGAAGCCGCCGATCTGAGCGGTGTTCTTGACGTGGGTGCCGCCGCAGAACTCGGTGGACCAGCCCTCAATATCAACAACACGGACGACCTTGCCGTACTTCTCGCCGAACAGAGCCATAGCGCCCAGCTTCTTGGCCTCTTCGATGGGCATCTCCTTGATGGTGACGTTCATCGACTCGAAGATCTTGTCGTTGACGATCTTCTGCACACGGATCAGCTCCTCGGGAGTGACAGCGCTGAAGTGGGTGAAGTCGAAGTGGGTGATGGAAGCGTCCTGATAGGAGCCTGCCTGATGGACGTGGTCGCCCAGGACCTCGCGCAGAGCTGCCTGCAGCAGGTGGGTAGCGGTGTGGTTGCGGGCGATGGCCATGCGGTATTCCTTATCCACACGGGCGGTCAGATGGTCGCCGACATGGACGATGCCGCTCTCGAGGGTGCAGGTGTGGACATAGTAGCCCTTGGGGGTCTTCTTGACGTCCTGCACACGCAGCACGCACTCAGCGCCGGTGATGACGCCGTGGTCTGCGGCCTGACCGCCCATCTCAGCGTAGAACGGGGTCTTATCGAGAACGACCAGCACGCCTTCCTTGGCCTGTTCGTCGGTGGCGATGGCGTCGGTCAGAGTCTCCTCGTCGCTCAGAGCCACAACGACGCTGTCGCTCTTGAGGGTGTCGTAGCCGACGAACTCGGTGGGCTCAGCGGTCAGAGTGCCGAACAGGTCTTCGCTCCAGCCGGAGATGTTCTTCTTGAGGCGCTCTGCACGGGCGCGCTCCTTCTGCTTGGTCATCTCGGCGTGGAAGCCTTCCTCGTCGATCTCGATGCCCTGCTCCGCAGCGATCTCCTTGGTCAGGTCGAGGGGGAAGCCGAAGGTATCGTTCAGCTTGAAGACGTCCAGACCCTTCAGCAGGTGCTCGTGAGCCTTTTCCAAACCGTCGATCATGTTGTTCAGGATGTTCATGCCGGCGTCGATGGTGCGGGCAAAGTTTGCCTCCTCGGTGCCGATGACCTTCTTGATATAGGCGTCGTGCTCACGCAGCTCGGGGTAAGCGGACTCGCTGGACTGGATGACCGTCTCCACCAGCTCCACGAGGAAGGGGCGGCTGATGCCCAGCATACGGCCATGGCGGGCAGCGCGGCGGAGCAGACGGCGCAGCACGTAGCCGCGGCCTTCGTTGGAGGGCAGGATGCCGTCCGACACCATGAAGGTGCAGCTGCGGATGTGGTCGGTGATGACGCGGATGGAGATGTCCTCCTTGGGGTTGGCACCGTAGGTCTTGCCGGCGATGTGCTCCACATGGTGCAGCACGCTCTGGACGGTATCGACCTCGAACAGGTTGCCCACGCCCTGCATCACGCAGGCCAGACGCTCCAGACCCATGCCGGTATCAATGTTGGGGCGTGCCAGACGTTCGTAATGGCCCTTGCCGTCGGCGTCGAACTGGCTGAACACCAGGTTCCAGATCTCCATATAGCGGTCGCAGTCACAGCCCACGCCGCAGGTCGGCTTGCCGCAGCCATACTCGGGGCCGCGGTCGAAGTAGATCTCAGAGCAGGGGCCGCACGGGCCGGAGCCGTGCTCCCAGAAGTTGTCTTCCTTGCCCAGACGGACCATGTGGTCGGGGGCAACGCCCACCTTCTTGGTCCAGATGTCGTAAGCCTCATCGTCCTCTTCGTAGACGGAGATGTGCAGCTTATCCTTCGGGATAGCCATCCACTCGTCGGAAGTCAGGAACTCCCATGCCCAGGGAATGACCTCTTCCTTGAAGTAATCCTGGAAGGAGAAGTTGCCCAGCATCTCGAAGAAGGTGCCGTGGCGGGCGGTGATGCCCACGCGCTCGATGTCAGGGGTGCGGATGCACTTCTGGCAGGTGGTCACGCGATGACGGGGCGGCTCCTCCTGAGCGAGGAACCACTTCTTCATAGGTGCCATGCCGCTGTTGATGAGCAGCAGGCTGGGGTCGTTCTTCGGGACGAGCGGGAAGCTGTCCAGACGCAGGTGGCCCTTGCCCTCAAAGAAGGTAAGGTACTTGTCACGCAGTTCATTCAAACCGGTCCATTGCATAGTTTTAATCTCTCCTCGTGTATCGGCGTCCTCCTCCGGACGCAGTTTTTATGGCAGTCGGGCAAAAAACAAAAAACAGCCCTCATCCCGAAAAGGGACGAAGGCTGTCTGAAAAGCTCCGTGGTACCACCCAAATTGCAGAAATGCCGCCGGGGCGCTCCTGCCGCTTTGTGCGCTGTAACGCTGCGCAGCGTCCGGTTTGTTTCGCCGGAAGCTCCGGGGTGGCGTAAAAAATGCTCTGCCGGAACGCCTTTCAGCCAAGGGCGTTCTCTCTGGGCGGCGGCACACATCCTTCTGGCCCCATCCTTGCCATTTGCCATAATTACCATTCACGCGCAAAGGGCATACTGCTTCCTTGCGTTCATTTCAGATTATAGCATAGTCAGGCCATTTGTCAACGGGTTTTCCCAAAAATCGCGCGTCACGGCACCCAGATGCGGAGGATATTGCTGACGACGCCGTCCTTCGTGAAGACGGTGGTGTTGTAAGGCGTCCAGTTGTCCTTGTCCTCCGAGACGGCCTTGCCCACCTCGATGGCGCCGTTCGTCTCCACCGGCACAGCGTCCACGCTGGCGGAGCTGTCGCTGAGGGTCACACTGTCGTCCACGGGCAGCACGAGTTCTCCCATCATGTAGTAGACCGGGTAGTCGTCGTAGGTGACGGTGCGGTAGATGTCGCCGCTGCGCCAGAGGTCTACGCCGCCCTCTTCGATGCCGCCATTGATGGAGACGGTGCCGTTGTCCTCATTCTTTTCGATTTTCTCCACTGTCACGTTCTGTGCTTCCACAGCGCCGTCCAGATGGGTGCTGAAAACGCTGCCCACATCCAGTGCGTCCACGTCCTCGGCGCGGTAAGCGTCGTAGCCGTAGACCGTCAGGGTCATCTGGCGCTTCTTGGTGTCCACGCTCGAGATGTTCGCGGCGAACTTGTAGGAACCAGTCTTCATCTCTTCAAGACTGCCCTGGTCGATGGGCATCATGACGCCCTCTTCGCCGGGCAGGACGCGCACTTCGCTGCTCACCTCTTCCACTTCACTGGCGGCGGGCATCGAACCGGCCATGCCGCTGGCGGCACTGGCAGCGCTGGCAGAGCTGCATCCGGCCAGCATCCCCAGAGCCAGAACGCCTGCAAGGAGCATCAGTTTCTTGTCGTTCGTCATATCAATACCTTCTTCCCTCTTCAATCATGTAAGGCTCTCATTATACCATAAATGGAGATTTGATGATGAAACCATCGTTAAATTCCGATGAATTCTTTTTGCACCGGCACAGTATACTCTTGTTTTTTGAAAAAGTAAACAACCAACTTGACGTAAGAAGGCGGATTCGCTACAATAAAAGCAAATCTTAACCTATTCTTAATTTAGAGAGGAAACTTCCGTGAAAATATTGAAAGTAAAATGTCTCGCCCCCACCCGGCTGGACAACTATCTGATGCAGCAATTCCCCGCGCTGAACCCGGGCCGTCTGAACAAGGCCCTGCGCGAAAATAAAATCAAACTGAACGGCAAAAAGCAGCCGCTCTCCACCCGCGTGATGGCAGGCGATGAGATCAAGCTGTTCATCCTTGACGATGTTCTGGACGCTGACAAGCGTGTGGACGGCCCGGCGTGGAAGAACGCCCGCGGCCCGGCGCAGGTGGTGTACGACTGCCCGCAGATCCTCATCGTCAACAAGCCCGCCGGCCTCGCCGTGGACGGTCCCGACGACGACACCCTGCTGAACCGTGCTCTGCTCTACCTCAACCAGCAGGGCGAGTACAAGGAGAACGACGTCTACACCCCCGCCCTCTGCCACCGCCTCGACACCGGCACCAGCGGCCTTGTCATCATCGCAAAGACGCCGGAGGCCGAGGAGCTGTTCCTCGCCGCCATCAAGAGCCGTGAGGTGAAAAAGACTTACCTCTGCGTCACCTTCGGCCGTCCCACGCCCCCGGACGCCACCCTCGGCGGCTACTTGCTCAAGGACGCCGACCGTGGCATCGTGAAGATCGTGGAGGACAAGCAGCCGGGTGCCAAGGACGTGGAGACCCGCTACGAGACCATCGCCGTCTCCGGCCGTCTGGCTCTGCTCAAGGTTCAGCTCATCACCGGCCGCACCCACCAGATCCGCGCCCACATGGCAAGCATCGGCTGTCCCATCCTCGGCGACAGCAAGTACGGCAACAATACCGCCAACCGCGAACTGAAGCTCAAATATCAGGCCCTTTGTGCGTGGGAGCTGACCATGCCCCACTTCAACCAGCCCGATTTCGAGTTCCTCAGCGGCAAGACCTTCCACGCCCCGAAACCGTGGTACTATCAGCAGGTCCTGGATGGAACGCTGAAATAAAACGATACAAAAAAGGGAGCTGTCCGCATGGGCAGCTCCCTTTCGTATTTATAAGGTATCAGACCCGCACCATATCCGGCGTGATCTCCTCGATGGAGTGTGCGCCGCACATCTGCATGGTGTCGGCCAGCTCACCGGCCAGCTTGTCGATGTAGCACTTGACGCCTTCCTCACCGCCGCCGTAGACAGCCGTGACGAAGGGGCGGCAGATGAGGACGCCGTCCGCGCCCAGTGCCAGTGCCTTGAAAACGTCCACACCGGTGCGGATGCCGCCGTCCACCAGGACCTTGACGCCGGTACCCTTGAGGGCTGCGGCGATCTCAGGCAGGACTTCGGCAGTGGCGGGACACTGGTCGAGGACGCGGCCGCCGTGGTTGGATACCACGATGGCGGCGGCACCGGCCTCCTTGGCCTTGAGAGCACCCTTGACGGTCATGACGCCCTTGACGATGAAGGGACGCTCGGCCAGCTTGACGATCTCAGCCAGCTCGGCCACGCTCTTGCTGCCGGCCGGAGGCGTCATATTCTTGAGGAAAGGCAGGCCGGCGGCATCCACGTCCATTGCCACGGCGAAGCAGCCGCTGGCCTTGGCCTGTGCCATCTTCTCCTTGATGGTGTCGATGTTCCAGGGCTTGATGGTCGGCACGCCGCAGCCATCGGCATTGCCGATGGCCTTGGTGGCCATGGTCATAACGTCAGGATTGGTGCCGTCGCCGGTAAAGGCAGCAATACCGCTCTCGGCGCAGGCCCGCACCAGCACGTCGTTGTAGGTCATGTCGGTGTAGACGTCGGAGTAGTGGAGGTTCACCGCGCCCACAGGACCAGCAAAGAAGGGGTACTTGAAGCTGCGACCGAACAGCTCCACGTGGGTGTCGGGAGTGCCGTTCTCGCAGAGGGTATCCATGTTCACACGGATGTCGGCCCACTTATTATAATTGCGGATGGCCGTATCGCCCACGCCCTTTGCGCCGGGGCCGGGGATCTGATTCTTGCAGGCCACGCCGTTGCACACCGGGCAGGCCTTGCAGTATTTGCCGATGCACTCGCGGGCATTGGCCAAAACATCTGAATAATTCATCTGTTTTTCCTCCTGAATTCCTTTTGTTTTCCGCAGAGTTTCCCGCTCTGCATGCTCTCTGCCCTCATCATAGCCCCGTTTGCCGCCTGCGTCAAGGGGGTCTTCGTCTCCTTTTCATTTTTAGCCATCGAAGCTGCGTCATTTTTGAAAAAATGCAAACTTTTTTGAAAAAATGCTTGACAAAAGACCTTCTTTCAGGTATTATAGTGGAGCGCTGAGGGCCGCGGCCCGAAGCACTGAGAACTGAAGATGTGGAAAGATGGCTGAGTTGGTCTAAGGCGCACGACTGGAAATCGTGTAACGTGTCAAAAGCGTTCTGGGGTTCGAATCCCCATCTTTCCGCCACAAAACCCGGAACCGATGGTTCTGGGTTTTTGTTATATCCAGAAGTTGAAAGGATGCTTGTTATGTCTGTCACCATCGCCATGCCCCGGATGAGCACTGACCCGGAGCTTACCACCGCACAGTCAAAATATGTGGAAAGTCTGGCCCGGGCCGGTGCCGAGGTACACTGGGTAGCGCTTTCCGACCCGGACGCCGCAGCAGCCGAGGCGCTGATCTGCGACGGCCTCTTGCTGCCGGGCGGCGGCGACATGGACCCGGCCTTCTACGGGCAGGAGCGCATCCCCGCCTGCGGCGAGCCGAACCTTCTGCGGGACGCCGCCGAGCCGAAGCTGCTGCGGGCGTTCCTCGCGGCAGACAAGCCGGTGCTGGGCATCTGCCGGGGCATTCAGGTGATGAACGTCGTGCTGGGCGGCACGCTGTATCAGGACATCAAGCCTTTCGAGCATGTTCCCCACAATGACCACTGGGCGAAAGTCCATACCGTCACGGTGCGGCGGGGGACCCTGCTGTCCCGCCTGCTGGGGCAGGACACCGTGCTCGTCAACAGCCAGCACCATCAGGCGGCAGACCGCATTGCCCCCGAATTAGAAATAGCCGCCCTCAGCGAGGACGGCATTGTGGAAGCACTGGAAAAGCCGGACGCGCACTTCTGCCTCGGCGTCCAGTGGCACCCGGAGTGGCTCAGCGACGCAGACCCGGCACAGCA
This sequence comes from Faecalibacterium longum, assembly GCF_040094125.1. Lineage (NCBI taxonomy): Bacteria > Bacillati > Bacillota > Clostridia > Eubacteriales > Oscillospiraceae > Faecalibacterium > Faecalibacterium longum. The sequence continues at coordinate 345 of NZ_JBBNIH010000092.1, read as the reverse complement.
GGGGCTGTTTGGGGCGTTTGTTGAAGCCTGTAAAGGTTAAGTGTATCGCGCGCCTGCGCGGGGCAGTTTTCTCTTTCGGTCAAATGGCTTTGCGCTCCGCGCGGGCCAGAGGCAGGGCTGGTTTTTTCTTTAAGCTGGTTCTCGCGCCTATGCGCGGGGCTGGTTTTTTCTTTTGGTCAAGTGGCTTGCGCTCCGCGCGGGCCAGAGGCAGAGCTGGTTTTTTCTTTAAGCTGGTTCTCGCGCCTATGCGCGGGGCTGGTTTTTTCTTTTGGTCAAGCGGCTTGCGCTCCGCGCGGGCCAGAGGTAGGGAGGGGTGTTTCGAATCCCCCCTCCCTACCTCTGGAC
>NZ_JBBNIH010000091.1:0-19367 GCF_040094125.1 Faecalibacterium longum | reverse complement strand
TTTTCGCTTTACTTCCAGCTGGGACTCAGAAGTCATTCTTTTGTCTCAGCGCTTGGCGCTCAAGTATAATACCATACACCGGGCCGGATGTCAACACTTTTTTGCAAGTTTTTTCAGGTTTTTTCGTGCTGGCTCAAATCAGCTTCATCCTCCTGTATTCTTCAGGCAAAGTCTTTTGTCTTTTATAATGTATTATATAAGGGGGTACAGTATAGACAATGGCCTTTATTACCCCGCGGAAAGCACTACTTCCTTTGCGCAGATTGTCAAGAGGTTTCGTCTCAAATTTTGTTCCGGAAATTTTCCTCTATTTTTGGCGAAAGCTACAAAACACAAAATGTAGTGGTTCTTCCATTGACATATCACTAAATAGTGATATGATAGTATCAACGACCAATGAGAGTTGCGGGTGCCTCTTGTATCAGGAGACACCCGTTCACACTGTATACGCGAAACAGGAGGAGCGCTATGAAGATCATCAAACGCAACGGTGCGGAAGTGCCTTTTGATATTACCAAGATCATCACCGCTGTTACCAAGGCCAGCGATTCGGTAGGCGGCAAGGCCCGTCTCTCCCGGGAGCAGATCACTGACATCGCCGCAGCTGTGACCGACCAGTGTCAGGCACTCAACCGCGCTGTCAGCGTGGAAGAGGTACAGGATATGGTGGAAAACCAGCTCATGGACATCAAGGCCCATGACATCGCCCGCCACTATATCACCTACCGCTATATCCAGAGCCTCAAGCGCCAGACCAACACCACCGACGAGCGCATCCTGAGCCTCATCGAGTGCCAGAACGAAGAAGTCAAGCAGGAGAACGCCAACAAGAACCCCACCGTCAACAGCGTCCAGCGCGACTATATGGCCGGTGAGATCTCCAAAGACCTGACTGCCCGCCTGCTGCTGGACCCGGAGATCGTTAAGGCGCATCAGGAAGGCCTTATCCACTTCCACGACTCCGACTATTTTGCCCAACACATGCACAACTGTGACCTCGTCAATCTGGACGATATGCTCCAGAACGGCACCGTCATCTCCGGCACCTATATTGAGAAGCCCCACAGTTTCTCCACCGCCTGCAACATCGCCACCCAGATCATTGCACAGGTGGCTTCCAACCAGTATGGCGGTCAGAGCATCAGCCTGACCCATCTTGCCCCCTTCGTGGACGTCTCCCGCAAGAAGATCGCTGCCGAGGTCGAGGCCGAGATGGAGGGTCTGGATGTCTCCGCTGAGCGCAAGCGTGAGATCGTGGAACGCCGCCTGCGCAGCGAGATCAACCGCGGCGTCCAGACCATCCAGTATCAGGTCGTCACCCTCATGACCACCAATGGCCAGGCCCCCTTCATCACCGTGTTCATGTATCTGGGCGAAGCCCGCAATGCGCAGGAGAAAGCCGACCTCGCCATCATCATCGAGGAGACCATCCGTCAGCGCTATCAGGGCGTGAAGAACGAGGCCGGTGTCTGGATCACCCCCGCCTTCCCCAAACTCATCTATGTGCTGGAAGAGGACAACATCCACCCCGGTGACCCCTACTACTACCTGACCGAGCTGGCTGCCAAGTGTACCGCCAAGCGGATGGTCCCCGACTACATCTCCGAGAAGAAGATGCTCGAGCTGAAGGTAGACAAAAACGGCGAGGGCCACTGCTACACCTGCATGGGCTGCCGCAGCTTCCTGACCCCCTATATTGACCCTGAGACCGGCAAGCCCAAATATTATGGCCGCTTCAATCAGGGCGTCGTGACCATCAACCTGGTGGACGTGGCCCTCAGCTCCGGCGGCAACTTTGATAAGTTCTGGAAGATCTTTGACGAGCGTCTGGCCCTCTGCCACCGCGCTCTGCAGGCCCGCCACAAGCGCCTGCTGGGTACCCCTAGCGACGCCGCCCCCATCCTGTGGCAGTACGGCGCATTGGCCCGCCTCAAGAAGGGTGAAAAGATCGACAAGCTGCTCTTCGGCGGCTACTCCACCATCAGCCTCGGCTACGCCGGCCTGTATGAGTGCGTGAAGTATATGACCGGCAAGAGCCACACCGACGCCGGCGCAAAGCCCTTCGCCCTCAGCGTGATGCAGCACATGAACGACAAGTGTAACGAGTGGAAGAAGGCCGAGAACATGGACTACTCCCTCTATGGCACCCCGCTGGAATCCACCACCTACAAGTTCGCCAAGTGCCTGCAGAAGCGGTTCGGCATCGTACCCGGCATCACCGACAAGAACTATATCACCAACAGCTACCATGTCCATGTCTCCGAGCACATCGACGCCTTCACCAAGCTGAAGTTTGAGAGCGAGTTCCAGAAGCTGTCTCCGGGCGGTGCCATCAGCTATGTGGAAGTCCCCAATATGCAGGACAACCTCGAGGCGGTCATGAGCGTGCTGCAGTTCATCTACGACAACATCATGTACGCCGAGTTGAACACCAAGTCCGACTACTGCCAGTGCTGCGGCTACGACGGCGAGATCAAGATCGTCGAGGACGACGGCAAGCTGGTGTGGGAATGCCCCAAGTGCGGCAACCGTGACCAGAACAAGCTGAATGTCGCCCGCCGCACCTGCGGCTATATCGGCACCCAGTTCTGGAACCAGGGCCGGACGCAGGAGATCAAGGATCGGGTGTTACACTTGTGACCCTCTCAGGCGCTTCGCGCCATCTCTCCCAAGGGGAGAGCCATTGGCAAGCTACCCAAGCACAAAAAAATTGCAAGGCAAAGCAGTGTGCTCTGCTTTCAGGTCTGATTTATGAACTACGCGACTATTAAATATTACGACATCGCCAACGGGCCGGGCGTCCGCACCAGCGTCTTCGTTTCCGGCTGCCGCCACCACTGCCCCGGCTGCTTCAATGAGGTGGCATGGGATTTCGGCTATGGCCAGCCCTTCGACAAGCCCGTCCGCAACGAGGTGTTCGCCTCCTGCAAGCCGGACTATATCACGGGCCTCTCCCTGCTGGGCGGCGAGCCGATGGAGCCGGAGAACCAGCGGGAGCTGGTGACCTTCGTGCAAAATTTCAAAGCCCTTTACCCGAAGAAAACGGTCTGGTGCTACTCCGGCTACACCTGGGAGCAGCTGACCGGCAAAGTCCCCTGCCACGCGCGGTGCGAAGTCACCGACGAGCTGCTGAGTCTGCTGGATGTGCTGGTGGATGGCCGCTTCGTGGAGGCTGAGCACGACATCTCCCTCCGCTTCCGGGGCAGCCGGAACCAGCGTCTGCTGGATGTTCCCAAGTCCCTTGCCGCCGGGCAGCCGGTGTGGTGGCAGGACGAAAAAGTGTTCTCCACCCATACGATGGAACGATAAACAAAAAGCGCAGATTTTCCACAACGAGCCTCTCCGCTCGTGGAAGATCTGCGCCTTTTCTTATTCTCTGCTTCCCACCATATCCTCAATGGCCCGCAGGAACGCCATGCCATAGCGGGCGGCTTTCTTTTCGCCGACGCCGGTGATGTTCAAAAACTCGTCCATGCTCAGGGGCTTGCTCTGGACCATCTCGCGGAGGGTCGCGTCGCTGAACACCATGTAGGCCGGAACATTCTGCTTCGCCGCAAGACGCTTGCGGAGGGCGTAGAGCGCGGCCAGCAGCTTCTCGTCTGCCTCGCTGAGGTCGCCGCCGGCAGCAGCACGGCGGGCCGACAGCCGCCGGGAGTTGGCCGCGGCCCTCTGCTTTGCGGCGGCAGCGCGCTGTTCCACCTCCTGCGCATTCTGCTCGGCAAAGAGGCAGCAGGAACAGTTGCCACACTTTTCAGGTGCGGCCTCGCCGAAATAGTTCAGCATGAACCGCCGCAGGCACTTCTGGGTGGTGGAGTAGAAAGTCATATACTTGAGCCGCTCTTCCGCCTTGCGGGCCGCCTCGGCCTTGACGTCGGCGGGCAGGCCGTTGTCCGCCTCCATCTCTTTGTCGATGAAGAAGCGGATGGTTCGCACATCCGTACCGGAATAGAGCAGGATGCAGCGGGACGGCAGACCGTCGCGGCCCGCGCGGCCCGCCTCCTGATAGTAGCTTTCCAGATCCTTGGGCATATTGTAATGGATGACGAACCGGACGTTGGGCTTGTCGATGCCCATGCCGAAGGCGTTGGTCGCTACCATGATTTGAACGCGGTCGTAGAGGAAGTCGTCCTGATTCTTCCGGCGCACCTCGGCGTCCAGCTTGGCGTGGTAGGCCGCTGCCCGGATGCCCCGGCTCTGGAGCAGGCGGGCCGTCTCGTCCACCTGCTTCGTAGTGCTGCAATAGACGATGCCCGCGTTGTCGCCCTCCCGGAGCACAAGGTCCAGCAGCTCCTTCGGCTTCTGGCTGGGCAGGGCGCGGCGCGTCTCGAAGTAGAGGTTGGGCCGGTCGAAGCCGGTCGTCACCTCATAGGGCTGATGGAGCTCGAGGTGGCTGCGGATGTCGTCCCGCACCCGGGCCGTCGCCGTGGCCGTGAACGCGCCCACCACCGGGCGATTCGGCAGACTGTCCACGAACTCCTTGATGCGCAGATAGCTGGGGCGGAAGTCCTGCCCCCACTGGCTGATGCAGTGGGCCTCGTCCACCGTCACCATGCTGATGAGCTTTTCCTGCGCGAAGCGCTGGAAGCCCGGCATTTCCAGCCGCTCCGGGGCCACATAGATGATCTTATACCAGCCCTCCCGGGCGCGGCGGAGCATGAGGGCCTTCTGGTTGTCGGTGAGGCTGTTGTTGAGGAAAGCCGCCGCCACACCGGCCTGCACCAGCGCCCCCACCTGGTCCTTCATCAGGCTGACCAGCGGCGACACCACGATGGTGATGCCCGGCAGAAGCAGCGCCGGCACCTGATAGCAGATGGATTTGCCCGCACCGGTGGGCATCACCGCCAGCACATCCTGCCCGTCCAGCAGCCGCCGGACGATGTCCTCCTGTCCGGGGCGGAAACTGTCGTAGCCAAAAACTTTTTTCAAGATAGAATGCGGGTCTGCCATGGGTGCCTCCTGCGTTTTTCAAATCTGTATCCGTATTATTATAGCACAGCCCGGCCCGAAATGGTATCAGATCGCTCTTCTGTCGTCGTTTTCTGGCAGGTATTTGCTGGTGTTCCTAGCTTTTTGTGCGCGAAAATGCTATAATAAGAATACATATCTCCATCTCCGGTCCATTTTGTTCTGAACATGGCCGGGCAAGCACGATAAGGAGCTTATTTTTATGCAACAGAAACTCATTACTTTTGCCGTCCCGTGCTACAACTCGGCGGCATATATGCGCCACTGCATCGAAACGCTGCTCTCCGCCGGGGAGCAAGCTGAGATCATCCTCGTGGACGACGGTTCCGTGAAGGACGAGACCCCGGCCATCTGCGACGAGTACGCTGCCAAGTACCCCACCATCGTCAAGGCCATCCACCAGGAGAACGGCGGCCACGGCGAGGGCGTCAACCAGGGCATCCGCAACGCCACCGGCCTCTACTACAAAGTCGTGGACAGCGACGACTGGCTGGACACCGACGCCCTCCAGAAGGTGCTGGCCCGCCTGCACACCCTCGTGACCCGCGGCACCGCCCCCGACCTCATGATCTGCAACTATGTCTACGAGCACACCGAGGACGGCACCAGCCACACTGTGCGGTACACCAACATCTTCCCGCAGGAGCGTCTGTTCACCTGGATGCACGTCGGCCACTTCCGCCCCGACCAGAACCTGCTGATGCACTCAGTCATGTACCGCACTGAGGTGCTGCGCAAGTGCGGCATGGTGCTGCCCAAGCATACCTTCTACGTGGACAACATCTTCGTCTACCAGCCTCTGCCTTTCGTCAAGACCATGTATTATATGGACCTTGACCTTTACCGCTACTTCATCGGCCGTGCCGACCAGAGTGTCAACGAGAGCATCATGGTCAAGCGCGTGGACCAGCAGCTCCGCGTCACCAAGCATATGATCGACTGTCAGGACCTCGACGCCCTCAAAGGCGAGAAGAAACTGCGGACCTATATGCTCCACTACCTCTCCATGATGATGGCCGTCAGCGACATCTTCCTGCTGCTGGACGGCAGCGCCGAGGCGAAAGAAAAGCAGAAGGGCCTGTGGCAGTATCTGCGCGAGCACACCAGCGCCGCAGTCTACCGCTCCATCCGCTTCGGCTTCGGCGGCGTGACCAATCTGCCCTTCCCCAAGGGCGACGCCATCGTGGTGGGCGGCTACCGCATCGCACGGAAGATCTTCAAGTTCAACTGAATTCACGATTGTTGCATACAACAGGGTCACTGCGCAGGCAGCGGCCCTGTTTTTTTGCCCTTTTCGGCCATTTGTTAAGGAATCTTCAATTTTGCCGCCTGAATGGTGCGCAACGTCGTGCTCTTCTCGGTGCTGGTGTATGAGCTGGTAGGCCCCACCCTCACCAAGCTGGCGCTGACCGCCGCCGGCGAGATCATCCCCGAGGGCCGCACCAATGCCCGTATGGCCAACAAGCCCGAGTTCCCTGTCTCCCTCGACTAAGTCTGCCTATGACAAACGGCACTCCGAACTGCTTCGGAGTGCCGTTTCTGTTTGCTTTACTTTAAGATGACTTCACCATTTTCGGCATCCACCGTCAGGCTGCCGCCCGCTTTCAGGGTGCCGTCGATGATGCGCTCGGCGGCGGGGTCCTCCACAGCCTTGCGGATGACGCGGCGCAGGTCGCGGGCGCCGAACTTGCCGCCCTGACTCTTGGCCACGAGGGCAGAGAGAGCCGCCGGAGTGTAGCTGTAAGCGATGCCCTTGGCCTCCATGCTGGGCTTGTACTCATCCAGCATGAGAGCCGCGATGCCTTCCAGCGTCTGCTGGCTCAGCGGCTTGAAGGCGATGACCTCATCCACACGGCCAAGGAACTCAGGCCGCAGGAACTGGCTCAGAGCCTTGCGGGTCTTTTCCTCACTCAGCTGTTCCTCGCTCTTGTTGAAGCCGAGGCCGGAGGTCGTCTTGTCGCCGCTGCCGGCGTTTGAGGTCATGCAGATGACCGTATTGGAGAAGTCCACCGTCCGGCCCTGTGCATCGTTGATCTTGCCCTCGTCGAGGATCTGGAGCAGGATGTTCATAACGTCGGGGTGGGCCTTTTCGATCTCATCGAACAGCACCACGCTGTAGGGGCGGCGGCGCACCTTTTCGGTGAGCTGGCCGGCCTCTTCGTAGCCCACATAGCCCGGAGGCGAACCGATCATGCGGGACACCGCATATTTCTCCATATACTCGCTCATGTCGAGACGGATGAGCGGGTCGGGGCCGTCGAAGAGCTGGTTTGCCAGCTGCTTGACCAGCTCCGTCTTGCCGACACCAGTGGGGCCGACGAAGATGAAGCTTGCGGGGCGGCGGCGGCCCGACAGGTCGGCGCGGCTCCGCTTGACGGCCTGTGCCACCAGATGGACGGCCTCGTCCTGACCGATGATCTTCTTTTTCAGCTCGGCTTCCAGCCCGGCCAGTTTGACGAACTCCGTCTCCTGGATCTTCACCGCCGGGATGCCCGTCCACAGCTCAATGACCTTTGCCACATCGTCCATGGTCACTTTTATCTCACTGGCAGCAGCCTGCTTTGCGGGCAGCTCTGCCTCGAGCTTGGCGATGCGGGTCTTCCGCTCGGCCACCTGCTCATAGTCGATGGCCTCATTGACGTCGGAGGACTCCATGTCTGCCTCTTCCTGTCTGAGGCCGTCCAGCTCCTTCTGCATCTCGAGATACTCCGAGATGACCGGGTGGGCGAGATTGCAGCAGGCGCAGGCTTCGTCCAGCAGGTCGATGGCCTTATCGGGCAGGTAGCGGTCCGTGATATACCGCTCACTGAGGGTGACGATGGCGCTCAGCACATCGGCATCCACCTGCACATGGTGGTGCTCCTCGTAATACTTCTTGATGCCGTTCATGACGGCCAGCGTATCGGCCACGCTGGGCTCTTCCACGCGGACGGGCTGGAAGCGGCGCTCAAGGGCCTGGTCCTTCTCGATATACTTGCGGTACTCGTTGAAGGTGGTGGCGCCGATGACCTGTATCTCACCGCGGGAGAGGGCAGGCTTGAGGATGTTGCCCGCGTTCATGGCACCCTCGCTCTCACCGGCGGAGGTGATGGTGTGGATCTCGTCAATGAACAGGATGATGTTGCCAGCGGCCTTGACCTCGCTCAGCAGGCCCTTGACCCGCTGCTCGAACTGGCCGCGGAACTGGGTGCCGGCCACGAGGCTGGTCAGATCCAGCAGGAAGATCTCCTTATCCTTCAGACCCACAGGGACATTGCCCTTGGCGATGCGCTCCGCGATGCCCTCGGCAATGGCCGTCTTGCCGACGCCCGCCTCACCGATGAGGCAGGGGTTGTTCTTCTGGCGGCGGCTCAAAATCTGAATGGTGCGGTAAATCTCGCGGTCGCGGCCCACGATGTCGTCGAGCTTGCCCTCCCGGGCTTTGCTGGTCAGGTTCTCGCAGTAGGTGTCGAGGAATTTGCGGCGGGGCGGCTTCTTGCCGTTCTTCTGGGCCTTTTTGCTGTTTCCGGCATCACCCTCCGCCTTGACGCCCAGCGGGAAGGTAGCGCTGGAGCCGGGGACAAGGTCGTCGTCCCCTTCGTTCTCCTCGCCGCCCATGGGCTGGCCCATATTCATCATGAGGGAGAGGGGGTTCGCGTCCCCCATCTCATCCATCATGCTCTCCATCCGGTTTTCCATGTTATCCATGTCCTCGTCGGACATACCGAACTGCTTCATCAGGTCTTCCACCGGCTTGATGTGCAGCTCACGCGCACAGTGCAGGCAAAAGCCCTCATTTTTCATCTGGCCGTTCTCCATCCGCTGGACGAAGATGATGGCCGGACGTTTCTGACAGCGATTGCAGACCATATAGGTTCCTCCTAAAGCTCCCCTTTACAGGAAGGGGTTGAACAGATTGAATGCTTTATAGTAAAGGCTGCTGCTCATGACCGTATCGTTCAGGACGGTCAGATTGCCGCCGGTGATGACGATGACGGCCCACACCACACAGAGCACCAGATAGATGTCCATGGTGCTGGCGACACAGCCGGTGACCCAGCCCAGCCAGCGGTTGACGGTGCCGATGACCGGCAGCCGGTTGACGAGGCCCAGCACGGTGACCAGCATACTCACCAGCATCCGCAGCAGGGCAAAGGCCACGAAAAAGAGCACGACCGAGATGACCGGCGTGAGCAGCGGAGCCAGCACCTTCTGGACGATGGCGTCCGCCAGCACCACGGCGTTGTCGCTGAGCACAGCCGAGATGGAGCGCTCGCAGGTCTCCACGATGGAGGCGCGGAAGCTCTCGGGCAGAAAGCCCGCGTACTTGTCCGCGATGCCGGTCAGGTCCACGACCCCTCCGGCCGAGATGCTCTCGGCGATCTGGGTACGGAAGCTCCCGGCCAGAAAGCGCTGGAACACCTCGGCAGCGGCCCAGCCCGAAAAGACCCGGGCGCCCACGAGGCTGAAGACATTCCCGCCCAGCTGGACACTGGCTGCGAGAAAGCCCTTGCGGGCATAGCGCACAGCCAGAAGCAGCCAGACCACGGTACATACTATATCAAAAAGAAATGACGGATTCTTGAACATACCTTGTTTTCCTTATTATGTATTGCTTTGAGCGTTGTTTTCCGCCGCAGACGGGGTCAATACCTGCACCGTATTGCCGCAGAAGACCAGCAGCTGCCTGCGGTCGGCCAGCAGACCCTGTGGGCGGGCCGAAAGGCTCTGGGTCCACTGGGAGGTGCCGTCGGTGGAAAGGCACTCCACGCCTGTATCGGTGAGCAGATAAAAGGTGTCTCCTGCCCGGACGATGCGGTTGGACGCCTGCACCTGCGTGGTGTTCTCGACGCCGAGGTCACGGCCCAGCATCACGGCCTGACAGAGCTGGCCGGAGGCCAGCAGAAGGGCAGTATTGCCCGAAGCGTCCACCGAGATGTCGCGGAGGGTCTGCCCGGTAAAGTCATAGGCTGCCTGCTCGCCGCCCGATGCGTTGTAGAGGACAGCGCGGCTGTCGCAGACGGCCAGGATGCTCTGGGAACCGGTCCAGCTCAGCCACTGGGCCGCGCCGCTTCCGCTGCCCACCAGCATGGGGTCGCCCTGCGCCAGGGTGACGACATAGAAATTCGTGACCATCTGGCCGCCGTTTACCGTCACCGCCGCCACTGCCAGCCGCCGCCCATCCGGCGAAAAGGCCAGCCGCAGCGGGGTGCCGTCGGCGATGGTGAGGCTCCAGCTCAGCAGCTGCTCCATTGAGGACGAGTAGACCCGAAGCCGGGCCGCGCTGCCGGGGTCCTCTGTGACGACGGCCAGTGTGCCGTTGTCGGCCATGGCACAGAGGGTGATGCTGTTCTCCATCGTCTTGGTGTAGAGGTTCTGGGTTCGGCTCTCCACCCGCAGCTCATTGCCCGAGCGGTTGTAGAGCACAAAGCGGTTCTTGCCCACAGCCAGCGCAGGGCGGGCGTAGCCGCTCTGGATGGAGTTGAGCCGGGTGCCGGTGCGGGACCAGACCACGCACCCTTCCTCGCCCAGCTCCACAAAGCTGCTGTTCATGGAGGCAAGCTGTTTCACCTCCATAACGCCGGTCTGCTGGGGCCAGCCCGTGCCGGGGAAGAGCAGGATGCGGGCGGTATCGGCCCAGTCCTTGGCCATGGCAACAGAGCTGCCCACGATGCCGGTGGTGAACAGCACCACCAGCGTCAGCGCCACGACGATGAGTGCCGTGCGGCGGATGCGCCGGTTCCGCACCCGCTCGCGGGCCTGCTCGAGGTATTCGACCCGTCCCGCCGAAAGCGGCTCGTCCGACACAGGCCGGGTGCCGCGCTGTCTTTTTCTCATACTCTCCTGTCCCCTTTGTTCAATGACAGTGCTCCCAAAGGGGCGTTTTCCCTCCGGGAGCATCGGTCATGTTTGCGTTATTCTATGGGCGTGTCGTAGTCCACGCTCTTGAGGAAAAGCCCTTTCGCCGCCAGCGTCGGCCCAGCGTTTTTGCGGTCGCGGCTGGCGAGGATGCCCGGCACGGCCTCAGTCGCAAGACGCCCCGAACCGGCCTCACAGAGGGTGCCTGCAAGGATGCGCACCATGTTGTAGAGGTAGCCGTCCGCCGTCACCGTGATGTCGATGTCGTCGCCCCGGCGCTGAACGTCACAGGCCGTGATGGTGCGCACAGTGTCGCCGTGAGCCGCAGCCGAGCTGCCCGAGGCACAGAGGGCGAGGAAATCGTGCTTTCCCACAAAATACTGCGCCGCCTGCTGCATCTTATCGGCATCCAGCCGCCCCGGCACTTTGGTGTAATACCGCGCTGCAAAGGGCGAGTCGATCGGGCTGTTGTGGATGCGGTAGAGATAGGTCTTGGTGTGGGCCGCATAGCGGGCGTGGAAATCGTCCGGCACCACCCGCGCTTCCAGCGCCCGGATGTCCGGGGGCAGATGCTGGTTCAGCGCCAGCGGCAGCTTTGCCGCCGGGATGCGGGTGTCGGCGTGGAAGTTGAGCATGAAGCCCAGCGCGTGGACGCCGGCGTCGGTGCGGCTGCAGCCCTTGATGTCGGGCCGACAGCCCAGCACCGCCTCCAGGGCGTCCTGAAACACAGCAGCTACGCTCCGCCCGTTGGGCTGCACCTGAAACCCGCAGTAGTTCGTGCCGTCGTATGCTAAAGTAAGAAGATAATTCATCAATGAAATTACAACTTTCCCGTCCGTATCATTCAAAATCGGAGAAACGAGAAAAAAGCGTTTAGCGAAGCGGCTAGCTTTTTTCCGTTTCGACATCCTCTTTGGGATTATCAAGGGCGAGCAGCCCTTGATTCGTGGATCCAGCGCGTCGAAATCGCTGGTGGTTTTCTGGTTCTCTTTTGACATCAAAAGAGAACATATCTATCGCACTTTAGAAATTCGGGAACACCAATCTCGAAGCGAGGATCACCGCAAAACACGCAATGCAGACTGCAAGGTCGATGTAATCCTGCTTTTCGCACCGCAGCACCTTGAGGCGGGTGCGTCCGTCGCCGCCGCGATAGCAGCGGCACTCCATAGCCATGGCCAGCTCGTCGGCGCGGCGGAAAGCCGAGATGAACAGCGGCACCAGCACCGGGACCAGCGCCTTGATGCGCTCGGTCATCTTGCCGTTGTCCAGCTGCGCACCACGGGCTTTCTGGGCGTTCATGATCTTGTCGGTCTCCTCGATGAGGGTAGGAATGAACCGCAGCGCGATGCTCATCATCATGGCCAGTTCATGCACCGGGAAGTGGAGCCTGCCAAGAGGCTTGAGCAGCTGCTCGATGGCGTCCGTCAGGACGATGGGACTGGTGGTGTAGGTCAAAAGGCTCGTGCCTGCGATGAGGGCCATGACGCGCACCGCCATCAGTACAGCATACCGGATGCCCTCCGCGTAAACGGTCAGAAATCCGAGCTTGAACACCGGGTCGCCCTCGCCCGAGACAAAGAAGAGGTTCAGCACCGCCGTAAAGACGATGATGGGGAAGATGGGCTTCAGGCTCTTGAGGATGAGCTTGAAGGGAATTTTCGCTACCGCGTACATCACGGCGAGGAAAATCAGCGAAAGCGCAAGGCCCAGCGGGTTGGACGCCGCAAAGAGCAGCACGATATACAGGATGGTCAGCACCAGCTTGAGCCGGGGGTCAAAACGATGGACGAGGCTGTTGCCGGGGAAGTGCTGGCCGATGGTAATATCTCTCAGCATTCGGCTGCACCCCCTTTCTGATCATCATTCCGGGGTAAGACGAGGGTCTCCCCTGCATCCCGCCGGGCTTTTGCCGCCAGGATCATCTTGACGGCGTAGGGGATGGTGTAGACGTCCGCCGGGACGTCCACGCCCATCTCCCGCAGCTTGAGGAAGATCTTCGTCACCTGCGGCACGGAGAGGCCCAGTTCCAGCAGCTCGGGAGCGCGGGCAAAGACCTTCTCCACCGTGTCGTACATGGCGATCTTCTTCCGGCTCATCACCAACACCTTGTCGGCGTACTTAGCAATGTCCTCCATGCTGTGGGAAACCAGAAGCACCGTGGTGCCGGTCTTTTTGTGGTAGTCCTTCACCTCGGACAAGATCTCATCCCGTCCCTCGGGGTCGAGGCCGGCCGCGGGCTCATCCAGAACGAGGATACGGGGCTTCATGGCCATAACGCCCGCCACGGCTACGCGGCGCTTCTGTCCGCCGGACAGCTCAAAGGGGCTGCGCTCCAACAACGCTTCATCAAGGCCGACGAATTCTGCCGCCTCGTGGACGCGCTTATCGACCTCCGCCTCGTCGAGGCCCATATTCTTCGGGCCGAAGGCGATGTCCTTATAGCATGTTTCCTCAAAGAGCTGGTACTCCGGGTACTGGAACACCAGACCCGTCAGGAAACGGAAATCCCGGATCTTTTCCGGTTCGGCCCAGAGGTCGCGGCCATCAATGATGATCTTGCCGCTGGTGGGTTTGTTCAGACCGTTCATGTGGGTGATGAGGGTGCTCTTGCCGGAGCCGGTGGCTCCGATGATGCCTACGAAATCGCCCTCTTCCACCTCAAAGCTCACGTCGTCCAGCGCGGTGACTGCGTTCGGCATACCGGGGTTGTAGACATAGCTCAGGTGTTCTACTTTGATAATGCTTGCCATGTTTCCGTCCCCCCCTTACTTCAGCAGCTCATACAGAGCCTGTGCGCACTCGCCGGTGTCGATGATGCCTTCGGGCATGGGGATGCCGGCCTTGACCAGCTCATCCCGCAGCCCTGCGGCCTGCGGCACGTCGAGGCGGAGAGAACGGACTTTTTCGGTCTGGCTGAACACCTCTTTCGGGGTGCCTTCCATCACCACATTGCCCTGGCTCATCACCAGAACACGGTCGGCCTGCGCGGCCTCTTCCATGTAGTGGGTGATGGACACAACGGTGATGCCCAGATCCTTGTTGAGGTGGTGGATGGTCTGCATCACCTGCTCACGGCCGCAAGGGTCGAGCATGGCGGTGGCCTCGTCGAGGATGAGACAGTCGGGACGCATGGCGACGACGCCCGCAATGGCGACGCGCTGCTTCTGGCCGCCCGAGAGGTTGTGGGGTGCGCGCTCCCGGAACTCGTAGATGCCCGCCATCTTCATGGCGTCATCAACGCGGCGGCGCATCTCTTCCGGCGGAACGCCGAGGTTTTCCAGCGCGAAAGCCACGTCTTCCTCTACCACCGTGGCGACGATCTGGTTGTCCGGGCTCTGGAACACCATGCCCACGGTCTGGCGGATGTCATAGAGCTTGTCATCATCGGCGGTGTCCATGCCCTCGACGTACACCTTGCCCTCCTCCGGCAGGAGGATGGCGTTGAAGTGCTTGGCAAGGGTGGATTTGCCGCAGCCGTTTGCGCCCAGCACGGCCACGAACTCGCCCCGCTTGACCTGCATGGAGACGCCGTTGAGCGCGTAGCCGGGCTGCTCCGAGTCGTAGCGGAACTTTAAGTTTTCTGCTGTCAGTATCGTTTCACTCATTTGTTTTCTCTTTCTGGTGGTGCGCCCCTCTGAAAGGGGCTGTACCCCATTCTTAGATGTTAACCTCTCCGTCAATGCTTCGCATTGCCACCTCTCCTATCGAGGAGAGGCCTTGGCATTCCGTAAAGCTTTATCTCTTCGCCAGAGGCTCCCCTCGGTAGGGGAGCTGTCGAGCGATAGCGAGACTGAGAGGTTTATTCTTCCCAAATCGCCGTCGCGCCGCAGGGAACGACGCCGCCGGTGGCGGAGACGGGCAGGCCGATCTCGTCGCAGCTGGTCTTTCCGCCAAAGCGGGGGATCAGCGTCGTCTTGAGCATATACTCCATGACGGCGGGCGAAAGGCCGGTGGTATAGCTGTTGACCGCAAAGAAGAGCGGCTTGTCGCTCAGCACCTCTTCGCACTGGCTGATGAGGTCGTAGATGCAGTCTTCCAGCTTCCAGATCTCGCCGCCGGGGCCGCGTCCATAACTCGGCGGGTCCATGATGATGCCGTCGTAGGTGTTGCCGCGGCGCTTCTCGCGGGCGACGAACTTGGCGCAGTCGTCCACCAGCCAGCGGATGGGCCGGTCGGCGAGGCCGCTGGCGGCGGCATTGTCCTTGCCCCATGCGACGATGCCCTTGGAGGCATCCACATGGCAGACGGTAGCGCCCGCCGCCGCACAGGCCAGCGTTGCACCGCCGGTGTAGCCGAAGAGGTTCAAAACTTTAATGGGCCGGCCTGCGGCGCGGATCTTCTTGGCGTACCAGGCCCAGTTGACGGCCTGCTCCGGGAAGACGCCGGTGTGCTTGAAGCCGGTGGGGCTGACGATGAGGGTCAGCTTATCCTCCCCTTCTCCACAGGTGATCTTCCACTTTTCGGGCAGACGGCGGCGGTACTCCCACTCGCCGCCGCCCTGATTGGAACGGTGGTAAACGGCGTCCGCCTTGGCCCAGAGGGGGCTCTGCTGGGGCGTCTTCCACACCACCTGCGGGTCAGGCCGGACAAGCAGCGTCTCGCCCCAGCGTTCCAGCCGGTTGCCGTCGGTGGCATCCAGCAGCTCGTAGTCTTTCCATGTATCTGCAGGGCGCATATGCGTCCTCCTTCCTGCTTTTTATCTCTATCTTAACCTTCGATGATTCGCTCGTTGATTTTATCCACGATGCGCTTGGCGCACAGGTCGATGGCCTCGAGGTCCTGGCCCTCCACCATGACGCGGATCTTCGGCTCAGTTCCGGAGACGCGCACCAGCACACGGCCCATGTCCATCAGCTTCTGCTGCTCGTTCTCGATGAAGTCGGCCAGCACCTTGTCACCCTTGTAGGCGGCCTTCTGGGCGGCGTTGGCCACCACATTCACCAGCACCTGAGGGTACTGGGCGTAAATGCCGTTCAGCTCGCTCATCTTCTTGCCACTCTCGGCCAGCAGCTTGAGCAGCTTGCCGGCGGTCAGCTCACCGTCACCAGTGGTGGCGTGGTGGAGCAGGATGACGTGGCCGCTCTGCTCGCCGCCGATGGCATAGCCGTTCTCCCGCATGTTCTCGAGAACATAGCGGTCGCCGACGGCGGTCTTCTCGGTGTGGATCCCCTGGCACTCCATAAACTTGATGAAGCCCAGGTTGGACATGACGGTGACGACCGCAGTATTGCCGTCCAGACAGCCCTTTTCCTTCATGTTCATGGCCAGCAGGGCGATGACCTTGTCGCCGTCGATCTCCTGACCCTTCTCGTCGCAGGCGAGGCAGCGGTCCGCGTCGCCGTCAAAGGCGATGCCGCAGTCAAAGCCGCCCTCGATGACAGCCTTTTCCAGATTGTCCAGATGGGTGCTGCCCACACCGGCGTTGATGTTCTTTCCGTCAGGCTCCACGCCGATAAAGGTACACTTTGCGCCCAGACGGGGGAACAGCTGCCGGGCTACTGCTGCAGAGGCACCGTTGGCGCAGTCGATGCAGACGTTCAGGCCGGACAGGTCGCCGTTGATGGACTCATACAGGTGGTCAGCGTAGTCCTTGATGCCGTCGGTGCGGTAGGTCACGCGGCCCACATCGTCGCCGGTGGCCAGCTTGAGGCCCGCGCACTTATTGTCGATGTAGGCTTCAATTTCGTTCTCCACCTCGTCCGGCAGCTTGTAGCCGGTGCTGGCGAAGATTTTGATGCCGTTGAATTCCATCGGGTTGTGAGACGCCGAGATGACCACGCCGGCGTCGGCATTGTACTTGCGCACCAGATAGGCCACGGCGGGAGTGGGGACGACGCCCAGACTCTCGACGTCCGCGCCCACGCTGCACAGACCGGCGGTCAGGGCAGCTTCCAGCATATCACCAGACTGGCGGGTGTCCTTGCCGATGAGGATACGGGGCTTGTGGCCAGTGCTGCTGGTCAGCACAGCGGCAGCGCCGCGTCCGATGAGCATCGCCATCTCACAGGTCAGGTCTGCACCAGCCACGCCGCGCACACCGTCGGTACCAAAATACTTTCCCATAGTAAATACCTCACTTAAAATAAGCTCTGCTGTCCATTGTCCTCGGCGCTGTCGCTCTCAGGCGCTTTCAGGCCGAGATGCTCATAAGCCAGCCGGGTGGCGCAGCGGCCTCGGGGCGTCCGGGTCAGAAAGCCCATCTGCATCAGGTAGGGCTCACACAGGTCTTCCAGTGTCACGGCCTCTTCGCCGAGGGCTGCGGCCAGTGTTTCCAGACCCACCGGGCCGCCGTTGTACATTTCAATGATAGCGCGGAGCAGGCTGCGGTCCAGTTCGTCCAGACCCAGCGCGTCCACGTCCATCCGCTTGAGGCTCAGCAACGCCACATCCCGGTCGATGATGCCGTCGCCCAGCACGGTGGCAAAGTCGCGCACACGCTTGAGGAAGCGGTTCGCCACACGGGGCGTGCCGCGGCTGCACTTAGCCAGCTCATAAGCACCCTCGGGGGTGATGGGCTGGTCGAG
This sequence comes from Faecalibacterium longum, assembly GCF_040094125.1. NCBI lineage: Bacteria > Bacillati > Bacillota > Clostridia > Eubacteriales > Oscillospiraceae > Faecalibacterium > Faecalibacterium longum. The sequence goes on along the minus strand of NZ_JBBNIH010000091.1, from coordinate 2,037 downwards.
GATGCCCGCCGAGCGGATGATGATATTGCTCAGCTCGTCGGGGCTGTAGAGCTCCAGCTTGAGCAGCACGCCGAAGCGGTCGCGCAGAGGGCCGGTGATCTGGCCCGCACGGGTGGTCGCACCCACCAGCGTGAACCGGGGCAGATTGATGCGGATGCTCTGGGCGCTGGGGCCTTTGCCTATCATAATATCCAGCGCGTAATCTTCCAGTGCCGGGTAAAGCACCTCTTCCACCTGCCGGGAGAGGCGGTGTATCTCGTCGATGAAGAGGACGTCGCCCTCCTGCAGATTGGTCAGCAGGGCGGCGAGGTCGCCGGGCTTTTCGATGGCCGGGCCGCTGGTGATGCGGATCTGCACCCCCATCTCGTTGGCGATGATGCCCGCCAGCGTCGTCTTGCCCAGACCCGGAGGGCCGTAGAGCAGGATGTGGTCCATGGGCTCGCCCCGGCGCTTGGCCGCTTCGAGATAGATTTTCAGGTTCTGCTTGACCTTTTCCTGTCCGATGTAGTCCTCCAGATGCTGGGGGCGGAGGTTGTTTTCCTCGCTGTCCGCCGTCGTCATCCCGGGCTGCATCATTTTTGCGCCATAGAGCGCGGTATCGTCCTGCATCGTTTACCTCCTGCCCGCCATGCTGCGCAGCGCCAGCTTGATGATCTCTTCCACCGGGAGCGTACCGTCGATCTTGGAGACGGCCAGCGCGGCTTCGCTCTGGCTGTAGCCCAGCGACACCAGCGCGGCGATGGCCTGTCCTGCCCCCTGTGCGGCGGCGGTGTCCGAAGCAGCGCCTGCCACGTTTTCCAGGTCGATGCCGGCGGCAAAGCCTTTGGCGACCTTATCTTTCAGTTCCAGTACGATGCGCTGGGCCAGCTTGGGGCCGACGCCGGACGCGGCCTTGAAGGCTTTGTGGTCGCCCGCCGAGATGGCCAGCGCCACACGGTCGGGCTCCATGACGCTCAGGATGGCAAGCCCCACTTTCGCGCCCACGCCCGACACCGAGGTGAGCAGCTCAAAACAGGCCTGCTGCTCCTCGCTGGCAAAGCCGTAGAGGCTGACATCGTTCTCGGTGACGTTCATCACCGTATAGATGGTGGCTTCGTTCCCCACGCCGGGCAGCGCACCGGCCACGCTGGCCGGACACTGGGCGTAGTACCCCACGCCGCCGCAGCAGATGACCACAGCGTTCAGGGTCTTTTTGATGATCTTTCCGGTTAAGCTGTATATCATAATAACAACCTCAAATCGGCCCCGGCACACGCCGTACAAAGCGGTTGAGCTGGCTGCCGTTGGTGTGGCAGAAGGTGATGGCCATCGCCAGCGCGTCGGCGGTGTCGTCGGGCTTCGGGATGGCGGGCAGATGCAGCAGAATGCGGGTCATCTCCTGCACCTGCTTTTTCACGGCTTTGCCGTAGCCGGTGACGGCCTGCTTGACCTGCATCGGGGTGTACTCGTAGATCGGCAGACCCGCCTGCGCCGCCGCCAGCAGGATGACGCCGCGCGCCTCGGCCACGCCGATGACGGTGGTCTGGTTGTGCTGGTAGAACAGCTTTTCAATCGCCAGCACCTCCGGCTGCGTCCGCTCGATGACGTCCTTGACACCCGCATACACCTCGTCCAGCCGCCGCTCGAACGGCACGCCGGCGTCGGTACACACTGCGCCAAAATCCACCGGTGCAAAGCGGTTTCCCGTGTAATCCACCACGCCCCATCCCACGATGGCGTAGCCCGGGTCGATGCCCAATACTCTCATTCTGCGATACCTTTCCTATTGTAATCATCTTATTATAGCACACCTATAAAAAAGGGGCAACGATAACCTTTTAACTCCCAGCCTTCGCCCGCTTTCCCGCCCCTCCGGCAGAGGCGTCCCGGCCAGCCCTGGAAAGATTTTTTGAAGATTTTTGCAAAAAGGGCTTGATTTTTATTCCATCCTATGCTATCATAATTGAGCTGACTACAGCAAAACAGAATATGGACGGTTAGCTCAGCTGGTAGAGCATCTGCTTGACGTGCAGGAGGTCACAGGTTCGAGTCCTGTAC
>NZ_JBBNIH010000090.1:0-11081 GCF_040094125.1 Faecalibacterium longum | reverse complement strand
CTTGATTCCGCAAAGCAAAAGGCAGGATACCACTATCATAGTGATACCCTGCCTTTGCTCGTTTACCGTTCCGAGTAATGCCTTCTCAGAACTTCCTGTAAACAAAAAACGTACCCGAACCCTTTTTCATAAAGAATCGGGTTCGAGTACGAACTGTATGGTGGAGAATTAGGGACTCGAACCCCAGACCCCCTGCGTGTGATGCAGGTGCTCTAACCAGCTGAGCTAATCCTCCGAATCGGAACACACTTATTATATCACTGCGCGAGGCCAAATGCAAGCCCAAATTTTCGTTTTTCGAAAAAAGTTTGAGTCGGCAGCGCTTTCCGGTTGCTCTCCGGGGGCAGATGGTGTATACTGGGGTTGGAATTCTTTCGAAAGAGAGGTCTTTTTTATGATAACTGCACGCGGTATCATCACCTTGCTGGTGCTGGCTGTCCTGTTTGCACTGGCGGTGGTGTGGATCTCCCGGCAGGGCGGCTGGAAAGGCGAGGGCTGCGGAGGCAACTGCTCTTCCTGCCACCAGCACTGCGACACCCCCGAGAAGAAACACTGAGCACACGAATGCCCCCTGACCGTCCGGTCAGGGGGTATTTTTGCGTCACAGCTCACCATAGTGGGCGGCAAAGACCGCAACGGTGCTCAGCAGGTCGTCGTGGGCCTTCTGATAGGTGCTGTAACTGATGTTCAGTTTATCCATCACCTCTTCCCGCCTCCGCCTTTCCATGTAGCGCAGCTGCAGGATGCTGCCCCGCAGGCCCGGGTCTGCCTCGCGGTAATACTCCTCGGCCAGCTGGATGGCCCGCTTCCAGCCCCAGTTGCAGGGGCCGTAGACCCAGTTTTTCTGCCCGTAGCGGCTGAGGGCCTCTTTCGTCTTCTGGCGCTGTTCCTGTGTCATGGCTTCCATCACCTTTTTCCCTCAGCCCGCCGGGCCAAAAAAGCAGCGGTCGCGCTGCTCGACGGTCATCCCCAGCATCTTCGAGAGTTTTTCGGCCTCACTCACCTTGAATTCACTCTCATTTTCCAGCTTGCAGCGGAGGGTGTTGTTGGTGATGCCCAGAACATGGGCCACATGGCCCAGTTTCATGCCCTGGCTGCGGATGCAGTCGCGGATCATCATGGTATCGGTCATAGGCGTTTCTCCTTTCAGTTTTGCGTTCAACGCGTTCCATACAATCATTGGTTGTATTATATCTTTCAGTTGATTATTTGTCAACATTGTTTGCAAAATAATCCCTAAAAAGTTGATTTATAGTAAATTTTTTGCTATACTGTCCTCAGAACACCGAAAATCGTGCAAACCGCAGAGAAAGCGAGGCCCTATATGTCCGATACCGATCTATCCAGCCGCATCCGGCAGCGCCGGGAGCAGTTGGGCCTGTCGCAGGAAGAGCTGGCCGCCCGGATGGGCTACCGCTCCAAATCCTCCATCACCAAGCTGGAAAAGGGCATCAACGATCTGCCCCGGGCCAAGCTCGAGGAGCTGGCCGCCGCTCTGGACACCACACCCGCGTGGCTCATGGGCCTCGTGGACCTGCCCTGCCCTCCGCCGGGTTTCGAGCCTCTGCCTGAGATGGTGCGGGTGCCTCTCGTAGGCTCCATCGCCTGCGGCACCCCCATCACTGCTGAGCAGAACATCGAGTGCTACATCGGCGTCCCCGCCGCGTGGCACGCCGACTTCGCCCTCACCTGCCATGGCAGCAGCATGGCCCCCACCATCTGTGACGGCGACATTGTCTGCATCCGCCGCCAGCCCGAGGTGGAGCAGGGCGAGATCGCCGCTGTCCGCATCGGCGAGGAAGCCACCCTCAAGCACTTCCACCGCCAGGGCGAGACCGTCATGCTGCTGGCCGACAACACCGCCGTCTGCCCGCCCATGGTATTCGCAGGCCCCCAGCTGGAAGAAATTCAAATCGAGGGCCGTGCCGTGGGCTTCTGCCGTGGCTTATAATAAGGAGGAGTCCCCATGTCTGCACCCGAAGAAATGACCCTCAAGGTCATCGCCCATATCCGCACCGCCTTCCCCACCAAGTTCGGCATCCCGCGCCAGAGCGGGCTGGTGGACAGCCTGCGGGGCGAGGTCATTTTTACCCCCGAATACCGCAATGCCGACGCCGTGCGCGGTCTCGAAGATTTCAGCCACATCTGGCTGGTGTGGCAGTTTTCCGGCGCGGTGCGGGACAACTGGTCCCCCACCGTCCGGCCGCCCCGCCTCGGCGGCAACACCCGGATGGGCGTATTTGCCACCCGCTCGCCCTTCCGGCCCAATCCGCTGGGACTGTCCAGCGTCCAGCTGGAAGCCATCGAGCACCGGCCTGACGTCGGCCCCGTCCTCATCGTGCGGGGCGCCGACCTGATGGACGGCACCCCCATCTACGACATCAAGCCCTACATCCCCTACGCCGACTGCCACCCGGACGCCGCCGCAGGCTTCACAGCACAGACCCAGTTCCACCACCTGACCATGGTCTGCGACGCCGGCCTCTGGGCCAGAGTGCCTGCCGTCCAGCAGGCCGCTCTGCAGGGTGTGCTGGAAAACGACCCCCGCCCCTCCTACCAGCACGACCCGGAGCGGGTCTACGGCATGGAGTTTGGCGGGTTGGAAGTCCACTTCAAAGTGGACGGCGAGGTCCTGACCGTCACCGGCATCGACCGCCGCTGACGCCGGAGGGACTGTTATGGAACTCCGAAATATCAACACCTTCCTTCATATCGCCGAGCTGCACAGCTTTTCCAGCGCTGCTCGGGAGCTGGGCTACTCTCAGTCGGCGGTATCGGCCCAGATCTCCCAGCTGGAAACAGAGCTGGGTACGCCTCTCTTTGACCGGGTGGGCAAGACCGTCCGCCTCACCGACGCGGGCCAGACTTTCCAGAGCTATGCCCGCACCCTTCTCATCACGGCCCAGCAGGCCAAGGCCGCGCTGGTGCCTGCCCGGGCCGTCAGCGGCACCCTGCGGGTGGCACTGGCCGATTCCGTATGCAGCACCTTCCTGCCCGACCTGCTGCAGCAGTTCCACGCCCTCTGCCCACAGGTGGAGCTGGTGCTCCGCACCGCCACCGCCGACGAGATGCTGCGGCTGCTGAGCGCGAACCAGATTGACCTGGCCTACACCCTCGACCAGCCTCTGCTCCTGCCCAGCCTGACGCTGGCCGTCAATGTGCCGGAGCCGGTCTGCTTCGTGGCCCCCGCCGGGCATCCGCTGGCCGACAAGGCCGAAGTGCCGCTGGATGTTCTGGCTCAACAGGAATTTCTTCTCACAGAGCGGGGCATGAGCTACCGTGACGCCCTCGACCAGCGCCTCGCCGCCCGTGGGCTGTCTATCCATCCCTACATCGAGCTGGGCAGCGCCTCGCTGCTCTGCCAGATGGTGGAGCGCGGGATGGGGCTCTCCTTCCTGCCCGAGTACATCGTCCGTCCTGCCCTCTCCGCCGGGCGTATCGCCCGCCTCAATGTCCCCGACTGCACTGTCACCATGCACCGGCAGCTGTTCTATCACAAGGACAAATGGCTCACGCCCCAGATGAAAGCCTTTATTGAGCTGGTAAATCAATAAGCAAAAGCCCCGCACCACATCGAACGATGCAGTGCGGGGCTTTCTCTTTGTATTTTCGGTTCAGCTCAGCCGGTTCATCCGGACCGCCACATAGGGGTCCGGAAGCTTGAGTTCCTCGGCCAAGTCCTCTTCAGTGTCGTACTTGTCTGCCGCAAGGCCCACGAAAACGCTGCAGCTGTCGAAGCGTCCATCTGGCGAGAGCGCCGTTATCTTTGCCTCGCCGTCGGCGACGGCAGTCACGACACCAGAAGCGTCCACAGTAGCGACGCCGGGATTACTGCTGACCCATGTGATGGGTACATTCACGCCGTCTTCCACAGCGACAGACGCTGTGAGTGCCTCTTTGCTGCCCACCGTGCGGAGCAGCAGGTCGCGCTTATTCAGAGTCACCTTGCCAACATCGCTGTTGACGGTAACGGCGCAGCGCAGCGCCTGACCGTTGGTGGCCAGCGCCGTGACGGTGGTGGTGCCGGGCTTCTGGGCCGTGACAAGGCCCTCCGGATCCACCGTTGCCACCTCGGGGTTGCTGCTCATCCACTGGTAGGCATAGACAAAGGAGCCGCTCGTGTTGATGAGCTGCAGTTTCTGGCTGGGGTGGGCATTGTTGTACTGGATAACGAGGTTGAGGGTGGTGTGGTCGAGGGCAGGCTTTTTGCTGGCCGCATTGCCGCTCTCCTTGCGGACAGTCACCTTGCAGGCAGCGCACTCGCCCCGGTCAGTGATGGCAGTGATCGTGGCCTCACCGGCGCTGCGGCCGGTGACACGGCCATCGCCGTCCACGGCAGCCACGGTGGGGTTGCTGCTCATCCAGACGATGAAGTAGTAGTCGCTCTGCCCGCCGGTGTAAAGATAGGCTTTGGGGCGGGGGTCGTCTGCCGTGATCTCCAGCTCCATCTCGTTCACTTCCAGCTCAAAGTTCGCAGATGCTCCCAGCAATGCGGGGGCCGCCTGTGCGGCAGGAGCTGCCAGAAGAAGCCCGCTCAGCACAAACGCCGCTGCAAGCCGTGTGATCTTATTCATAGGGTAGCACTTCCCTCCTTTGGATAAGTTTTATCGCAATGTGCTCTGCACAAAATCCCTCTCACTATTTGTTTATTGTACACGCACCCAAAAGAAGGGTCAAGTTCTTCGCCAGAAGTGTCACAATTTCGCGCACCTTTTCGTGAAAGACACTAAAACACCCCCGCCAAATTTATACAAATCGTGCAGACTGTATTTCACCAGACAGCAAAAGAGCCGCCGCACTTTATACAGGTGCGGCGGCTCTCATCGGACGGAATATCTGAAAAAACTTAGTAATTCCTGGCCTTCAGCTCAAAGTAGCTCTGGGGATGTGCGCAGACCGGGCACTTGAGGGGAGCAGACTTGCCGATATAGGTGTAGCCGCAGTTCCGGCAGACCCACACCTGCTGTTCCTCACGGGCAAAGACCTTGCCCTCCTTGAGGTTGGCGGCAAGGGCGCGGTAGCGTGCCTCGTGCTCCTTTTCGATCTGGCCCACCATCGTGAAGAGAGCGGCCAGCTGGGTGAAGCCCTCCTCCTTGGCCTCAGCTGCCATGCGGGGGTACATATCAGTCCACTCTTCGTTCTCGCCGCTGGCTGCCATCTCGAGGCAGGTCAGGGTGTCGGGGATGGAGCCGCCGCAGAGGGCCTTGAACCACAGCTTGGCGTGTTCCTTCTCGTTGCCGGCGGTCTCTTCGAAGATAGCGGCCAGCTGCTCGTAGCCTTCCTTCTTTGCAACGCTTGCAAAGTAGGTGTACTTGTTGCGGGCCATGCTCTCGCCCGCAAAAGCTTCCATCAGGTTCTTCTCGGTCTTGGTTCCCTTGAGTTCCATAATCTGTTCTCCTCTCAGATAGTCTGACACTGCCAGTATGGGCTGTGTCCGGTTTGGTTTATTCTACGCGCAGCCCGCTTTGTTCGGTACCGGGTGTGCGATAGGTCTTACTTGTCTCTGAGGGTATTATACCAGAATTTCGGGCATAAATCAAGAATAATTCCTATTTATTTTGAGAATATTTCCTATTTATTTTTTCAACTATGCTGCTTGAGTGCGCACACGGCGATGCTGAGAGCGCTCCATGCCGCCTGATACATCAACACCGCAGCCACGCTCAGCATCCCCACGCTGCCCGCATAGGCCAGCAGGACGGCGATGGCCACCGAGAACCACACCGACACCAGCTGCACCGTGGTAGCGGTCGTCTCGGCGTTCTGGGCCTGCTCTGCGGCCCGCAGACCGCCGGTCAGGCTGGCAAAGCCGTTGGTGCAAAGGATGCAGCAGCCTTCGGAGCCGGTGTCTTCGGCGGTGGCAGCGCCCAGTGCGGCACACTGCTCCTGGTCCAGCAGGACGACCATGCCCTCGGGCAGATGGTAGGCGTCGGTGATGTGTCGTGCGGTCAGGGTGGGGTCCTGGCAGGACACCAGCAGCTGGATATTCTCTTTTTGCAACTGTTCCAGACCGCGGGCGGCGTTCCGTCCCCCCACATAGTGGAGCACGAACATGGCGTGCAGACTGCCGGACACGGCCAGATAGAGGATCTGCAGCTCGCCGTTCTTGGAATGCTTGGCCTCATATTCCTCGTCGGGCAGGGGAACTTCTTCTTTTTCCATGTACGCACGGGTGCCGATGAGGATGCGGTTGTTGTCGCACCATGCAGAGAAACCGAGGCCGCGATGGACTTCCAGGTCCTTGACCGGGTAGAGGATGTCGGTGCGGTCCTCGATGATCTGGCGGAACAGGCCGCTCAGGGTGTTGCAGCACTTGCTCAGGACGCTGGCCGAATAGAGGATGGCCCGGTCGATGCGTCCGCCCTTGAAGATGCGGATGTCCTCGAGCATGGCGCTGTCCGGGGTGAACAGCTCATCGGCGTCAGCCTGAACGGTATCCACACCGCCCAGTTCCTCGATAGCCGCCCAGCCGGGGATCACCGCACCCGAGGCAGCGGCAGTCTGCTGCAGCCGCAGAGATGCAAAACCTGCGATAAGGGTGGAGGACAGAGGCGAACCCAGGCAGAGCACAGCGGTCAGCGCCGCAGCGCCGCCGTTGAGGCCGCCGCCAAAGACGCAGAAGACCAGACCGGCCAACACAGCCGCACCCAGCAGGATGTAATTCGTCTTACGGGCGCGGCGCTCACAGGCGCGGGGGCCGAAGCCCTGCTCCACCATCGCGTCGTCCCACTCGGCGGGTCGGCTGAGCAGCACCCAGGGGTCTTTTTCGTCCATGTCCTTGGAGAGGATGCGGATAAGGTCTTTGTCCTTGGCGCGGAACGCACCGCGATGCTCCGGACCAGCCTGCGCCAGTTTGAAGCCGCCCTGGACCGAGGCCAGAAGGACACGGTCGCCCAGCAGTGCAAGGAACAGCCCCAGCGCCGCAATGCCGGACAGAAGGGTAAAGCTGGACGCCTGATAGTTCTGCGCGTTCAGCAGGGCCACAGCAGCCTGCAAAAGCGCAGCGCAGGTTGCCATCGCGGGCATGGTCTCCATGCTGGGGCGTTCGCCCCGCAGACCCTTCAGGCCGTCCCTCACGACGGGCCAGCCCACAGCCAGCGCCAGCGCCAGGAAGAGCAGATTGGCGGCATAGAAGGCCGCCGGGGCAGTTACGGGGTCAAGGCCGCCCAACGGGCCGACAAGGCCCTCCGCGGCGAGGCCGAAGTGAAGCAGCACCAGTGCAAGGATGCCGCCCAGCGCACAGCGCAATGTAAGGGCCGCGCCCATCTGGTGCAGCCGTTCCCCCACCTGTTCCGGCGTCTCGGGCGTTTTTTCCTCTTCGACAGGCGCTTCCTCGACGGGTGCAGCCTCCGGAGCAGCCGGTGCAGTACCGGCCTCTTCGGCCGGCTGTGCAGGCGCTTCCTCCTTCGGCGGCTCCACCGGAGCCACCTCGTCGCCGTCGTTCAGGAACATGAGCGGCAGGCTCATGCTGTCGTCATTGTCCGGCGGCGTCGCGCGGGCCGGGGCTGCGGGCGCTTTCTCGTCGTCGCCCTTGCCGAAGAACTGCATCGCCGGGGCCGCATGGGGCTTCGACGCCTTATCTTCTGCAAACACCATCGCGGGCATCGGCACGGCAGGCTTCTCCGGCGCTGCATCCGGCTCTTTTTCTGCGTCCGGTTTCTTTGCAATGACCGGAACTTCCGGGGTACTCTTTTCCGGTTTTGCGGGCTTCACCGGCTGGGGAGGCTCTTCCTCCTGCGGCGGAAGCTTTGCACCAAACAGCATGGCTTTGAGCGCCTGCATCTCCCGGTCTTCGTACTGCTCCTGCGGGGTGCGCGGCTCGTACTGGACCGCCTTTTTCCGGGGTGCAGCCTGCTTTTCTGCCGGCTTTTTCTCCGGCTTGGGAGTAGGCGGCTCCGGCGCTTTGATGGGTTCTGCGGGCTTTTGGGGCTTCTCCGGCTCAGGCTGGGGGGCGCTGACCGGCTCGGCAGGCTTCGGCTGCTCGGGCTTCGGCTCTGTGACTTCCTCTTCCAGCGTCAGGACCAGCTCCAGGTCGGAGGGTTCCTCCGGCTCCTCGCCGCCCAGCTGTATCTCGCCGGTACGGCTCTCTTCGGGTGTGCTGCTTTCCTGCTGTTCGCCCTTTTCACGGCGGAGCAGCCGGCCCAGCAGGCTCTTGGGCTTTTCTTCATTCTCATCGTCCCGCCGGGTCATCTCCTCCGGGACCTGGGCTACACTGGTGGTAAAAAAGGTGCGGAATTTTTCTTCGCGGGCGTCGATCTCTTCCTGCGTCATTTCCTTCCGCTCGTCATCCTTTGGCATCCTGATCTTCCCTCCCTTGTTTCGTTCGGCACGGGTCAGCTCAGCCCTGTGCGGCGCGCTGGCTCTGGATCTCATACAGGATGATGCCTGCGGCCACCGAGACATTGAAGCTGTCCACGCCGGTACCCTGTGCGGTCATATCGAGGCTCACAACGCCGTCGCAGAGCTTTTTGACCAGCTGCGACACACCGCTGCCCTCGCTGCCCAGCACCAGCGCAATGGGGCCGGTAAGGTTGTTCTTGCGCAGGGACACGCCGTCCATGTCGGCGCAGTAGACGAAAACGCCCTGCTCCTTGAGGCGGCGGATGGTCTCGCCGATGTTGGCCACACGGGCCACGGGCAGACGCTCAGCCGCACCGGCGCTGGACTTGATGACGGTGGGGGTCACGGATGCGCCGCCCCGCTTGGGGATGACGATGCCGTGAGCGCCGCACAGCAGAGCCGAGCGCATGACAGCGCCCAGATTGTGGGGGTCTTCGATGCCGTCGCTCAGCACGAGGAAGGGCGGTTCGCCCTTCTCTTTGGCAGCGGCCAGCAGGTCCTCCACCGTTGCATATTCGATCTCACTGGCAAAGGCAGCCACGCCCTGATGGCTCTCGGTGCCGGTCATAAGGCGCAGCTTGTTGGGGTGTACCCGCTTGACGGTGGCACCGGCTTCCTTCGCCATTGCGGTATAGTAAGCGGCCACAGCCGGGGCCATGCCCTCGGCCAGCAGCACCGTATCCACGCCGGAGCCGCTCTTCAGCAGCTCTGTGACCGGGTTCTTGCCGTAGACGAGGCTCTCGTTCCGGGGCTGGTCGTCGGCCTTTTCGCGGCGGGGACGGCGGGGCATATTGCGTTCTTCCATGAAGTTCTCCTTCCGTTTCTATCGCAGGACGCCAAAGCCCTTCCGACCCGGCGTCATCGTATCGCTTCAAGCGAGTTTTCAGGGCCGCAGCGCTGCAAAGCAGCATTTTGCGGCAGACACTGACGCATTTCAGACGTACAGCGCTTATAACTCATCTTGAAGTATAACATAAGCGGCAGGGGTTTGCCATAGAATTGCGCTTTTTCTTCCCGTGAAATTTCTGTGCCGCCCGCCCGGGCAGCGCCTCATGGGAGAAGTGTTGCCTTTTGCGCGCCGGTTATCCGTCTTTTTGCCTGTGGTAAAAGTTTTCCACATTCAGACTGCTTTACCATCCGTATACCCGCCCTGTTTTTTCCACAAGTTGAAAACCCTGTGGAGAAAGTTCAAAACTCAAGTGTTCAAGCCTGTTTTCCGGGTGGAATTCCACACTTTCCACAAGGTTTTCCACAATCTTATCTCGACAGGCTCAGAACCTTGCATACATTTTGTAATTTTCAAGTCAGAATTATGACAAAATTTTGAAGCAGAGCGGCACTTGTTTTGCCTTTTTATCCAACATCATTTTGACGAATGTGGATCCCTGTTGAAAATCGTCTGCTTTGGTGCCTCCGCCGCCGGTCTGGCCGGATGTTGTCGAAGCCTGTATAAAATGTTGCATCCCACTTATTTCTCAGTCTTTTGAGCACACCGCTGGCTGAGAAAGCTTCGGTTTGGTTACAAAAACTCTCCGGTGGATTGATTTTACCATCTGTTTGGGGTATACTTAGGGTGCAACTTCGTTAAACCATGCACAAAGCGGTGTGTGGGTACGAACAGACCCCGATAATTTTTGGAGGTAATAATAATGTTGGTAAATGCAACCGAAATGCTCATCAAAGCTCGTGACGGCCACTACGGTGTGCCTCAGTTCAACATCAACAACCTGGAGTGGACCAAGGCTGTTCTGACCGCCTGCGAGGAGATGAAGAGTCCTGTCATCCTGGGTGTCTCCGAGGGTGCCGGCAAGTACATGACCGGCTTCAAGACCGTCGCTGCTATGGTCGATGCAATGGTCGATTCCATGGGCATCACCGTCCCGGTCGCTCTGCATCTGGATCACGGCACCTACGAGGGCTGCAAGGCCTGCGTTGAGGCCGGTTTCTCCTCCATCATGTTCGACGGCAGCCACTACTCCATCGAGGAGAATGTGGAGAAGACCAAGGAGCTGGTCGCTCTGGCACACTCTAAGGGCATGAGCATCGAGGCTGAGGTCGGCTCCATCGGCGGTGTCGAGGACGGCGTCGTGGGTAATGGCGAGATCGCTGACCCCGCAGAGTGCGCAAAGATCACTGATCTGGGCATCGACTTCCTGGCCGCCGGCATCGGCAACATCCACGGTGTCTACCCCGCCAACTGGAAGGGTCTGGACTTCGAGGCTCTGGACCGCATCCATAAGGCTACCAATAACATTCCTCTGGTCCTGCACGGCGGCACCGGCATCCCTGACGACATGATCGCAAAGGCCATCAGCCTGGGCGTCTCCAAGATCAACATCAACACCGAGTGCCAGCTGGTCTTCGCTGAAGCTACCCGCAAGTATATCGAGGCTGGCAAGGATCAGCAGGGCAAGGGCTTCGACCCCCGCAAGCTGCTGGCTCCCGGCTCTCAGGCCATCATCGACAAGTGCAAGGAAAAGATCGAGCTGTTCGGCTGCGCCGGCAAGGGCTAAGCGGAAGCTTCCTTCTTAAAGGATATACCACCCAATAAATCATCGGCCCTGCTGCGTTGGAGTTTTCCACGCAACGGGGCCGCTTTTTGGTTATATAAATGCTTTCGCAAAAAAGAAAACGCTCCAAGATTTCTCTTAGAGCGTTTTGATCAAGTCGGCGGCTACCTATTTTCACAAGCCGTTTCCAGCTAACTATCTTGGGCACGAGTGAGCTTAACTGCTGTGTTC
>NZ_JBBNIH010000089.1:0-1496 GCF_040094125.1 Faecalibacterium longum | reverse complement strand
ACCGTCCATCTCGGCCCCGCTGCACACCAGATGGAAAAGCGTGGAGTGGAAACCTTTCTCGGCAACCTGAACCGGGATATTCGAGCCGCCAACAGCCTGATGCAGTCCATCCGCAGCGCAATTCGTGGGCTGCAACGCTGGATCGCAGATCTGAATGAAAAGAAGCAGCTTCTTCTGGACGCTCTGGAAAAGGCCAAAGAGCCAACGCTATCCGACCTGTTAGTGGATTATTTCAATCTTCGTGCCGAGCAGCGCAGCGATTGGTCTGGCAAGGCAAAACTGAAATGCACTGTCCGGGACTTTGAGGAAGTCAAACGGGCTGTGGACTACCTGAAAGCCCATTCCCTGAACACTGTTGAGGATTTGAACCAAGCCATTGACAGCTTAAACCAGACCGCCGCTCCTCTCCGCAAACAGTTGAAGCAGAACGAAAACCGTATGCGGGCAATCGCTCAGATCAAGGACGCTGCCGCCGTCCATGCCAAGCTGAAGCCCATCCATGACATTTTTATCAAGAAGAACTTCAAGCTGACCAAGGACGCTTACGCTGCCCAGCACAAGGAGGAACTGGACATCTTCAATAAAGCTGTCCGCACTCTGATGAAGCTGAACGGCAGTATTGCGGTGGATTTTTCGGCATTGGATGCCGAATTTTCTGCGCTGCAATCCAGCAGCGCAGAGTTTCGCACCCAACTGGAAACCTTGCAGCCGGACATCTCCGATCTGAAAAGTGTCCGCAAGTATATTGATATGGTGCTGAACAAGCAGCAGCTTTTCGCACCGGGCGGCAAGACCCCGGAAAAGGAATCGGTGCTGAAAAAGCTGGAGCAGTTTCAGCAGAAAAAGTCCCACCACAAAACGACTTCCACTCCCCCAAACCGCGAAGAATCGCTCTAAACGATCTTTCTGTCACCGATATGCTGTTGCAATCAGTGGCAGAAATACATAATTCGTTTTTGTTGGCTTTTGGCTATTCTCGTTGGCTAGTGAGTAAAGGCGCATTTTTAAGGTGGAAATTTTCTCCAACACCCCCCATTTTAGGCCACTTTTTCTGTTAATAGTAGAAACGCTTCTTTGAAGGCTAGTCATTTGTGACCTTTTTGTTAATTCTCAAAAAGATGGTTGTCTTTTGGTCTTTTTCGTCGGCTACCTATTGAGAGGACTTTTTCAAAGCCGGAGATTCGGTCTCAAGAATTACAATTCAATTACAAGTTTCTCACCAATGCTACGAAACAGGCGTTCTCGATGCCTACCAAGTGTAGGGCATCTTTTTCAAGACCACTTTCAACTTTAGGCACTGCCATTGTTGCAAAGTTCCGTCCTCCATCGGTCGCCCCATGGGTCAATGTTATTTTAATCAAACAGCCACCTCAACTATATTTTCCAAAAACTTTTCAACAAATTTCTTTTTCAGGCTATTTTTTGGCCGTTTTCGATGGCTCGTAAGTAGAGGGACAATTTTTCGGAAGCCTTAAATTCCGAAGATTTTCTATAAA
>NZ_JBBNIH010000088.1:0-5439 GCF_040094125.1 Faecalibacterium longum | reverse complement strand
CATATACGAATATCCCGATATCCCCGCATTCAAGTTCTTCGCAGCGCTTCACCCATACAATCTGTCCGTTATGATAAGAGTGGAGCCTTTTGCAAGGCCCCGCTCTTATTGCTGCCGTTATGATGAGCAACTTGCCGCAGAAAAGCAGCGCACCGAGCGGGTGACCAAGCGCATTTTGACCAAGGAAGAAATGCCATCATCCGTTCCTTTATCGACTATGCCGGCAGTACGATCACAAAAAAACTGGAAACGCTGATGGCGGGTGGTTGCATCGTTGAGCGTGTGGATGAAAACCTGACCTATGATTATCTGCACGCCTCGGAAGATAACCTCTGGAGTACGCTGTATCTGACAGGGTATGGTCACGCATGCCGCCATAGCAGTCATATTGAAAGACATCCCGCCTGAAAGTGAAGGCTTTACTTTCAGGCGGGACTTTTTGTTTTTTATTATAAAGGCTAGTTCCTGTTCTTTGCGGAGATGGCCACACATTAAAGAACTTTGGCCCCATTGGCCGTCAACTTGAAGGTTGCTCCCAGCATATCGGCAGCCCCGCGGCACATCAGCATCCGCTGCAGGAAAATCTCAAAATATTCGTACATGCTGCAAATATCGGTGTCGATTTGCAGATTCAGCGAGATGACTTTTTTCTCGGTGTTGATCTTCAGGGTCTGGTCTGTGACCGCATAGTTGACCCGGTCATGGATGTCGAAGGATGCTTTGGGCTTTTCCCGCACACGGCTGCGGCGCACATCAGTCTTGTCGCCGATGATGAGTGCTGCCGAGATGGGATCCACGGCCCCGCCGGTGGATTCATCGTGGTTGGAAATGGCGGACACGATGGTGATGCGGTCCGGGACGCTCAGGTCATATTGCTTCAGAATCTCGTTGGCCAGTAGCCCGCCGTATTCGGCGTGACGGCTGCGGTTGATGGCGTTTCCGATGTCGTGCATATAGCCTGCGATCCGGGCAAGCTCGATGTCGTGCTCCGGATAGCCGAATTTTTTCAGGATGTGGGCGGCGGTCTCTGCCACCCGGACACAATGGGCTTGTGAGTGCTCGGTGTAGCCCAGCAGGCCTAGATTCTGGTTGCCTTTTTTCAGCAGTTCGTTGACTTCCTCATTGTGTTTGATGTCTTTATACGTCATGGTTCTCTGCCCCCGATTCATATATTAAAAGAAAGTATCTACTATTGTAAGATGATTTCGAGGCGGTTGCAATCAAATTGCGGTAAAATCTGTGTGCAGAAGCGATTTTACATATTCCAGACACATTCCTGATTTCTGATTTTACATTTGCACGGTACAATAAAAATGTTTGTATCATGCAATCCGAAGCATTCCGGTCAGAGAAAAGGAAGAGGAATATGGAAAACACCTATCATTGCTATGCAAACCGTGAGCTTTCGTGGCTGCGGTTCAACGAACGCGTTCTGGAGGAGGCAGAGGATTCCCGTCTGCCGTTGTGTGAACGGCTGAGTTTTTTGTCGATTTTCCAGAGCAATCTGGATGAATTTTTCATGGTGCGCATCGGCAGCTTGCAAGACCAGATGCTGCTGGACAAAAACGCACGGGAAAATAAGACGAATATGACCAGCGGCGAACAGATCGATGCAGCGCTGGCTTTTATCCACAAGCTGACAGCCCGCCGGGACGCTGCTTATAATGGTCTGCTGGAACAGCTTGCAGAGCAGGGGATCCGTCTGCTGGACTTTGCCCATATGGAGGAAGAAAGCCGTACCGAACTGGAAAAGCTGTTCCGGCAGGACTACCTGCCGCTGCTGTCCAGTTTCATCATCAGCAAAAAGCAGGCATTTCCGTTCCTGAAAAACAAGGGCATCTATGCGGTTGCGGTGCTGAGCACCAAGGCAGAAAAGAAGAAGATCGGCATTGTGCCCTGCGGCAATGAGATCTTCCCCCGGCTGGTGCCGGTGCCGGGCCGTACTGGCTGCTTTATCCTGTCGGAAGAACTGATCCTGCACTTCCTGCCACTGCTCTACAAGGGCTATAAGGTCACCAGCAAAACGCTGGCCCGCATCACCCGCAATGCGGATATTGACGCCGACCTGATCTATGACGAAGACCTGAACTACCGGGATCACATGGCCGAAGTGGTCAAGAAGCGCAAAAAGCTGGCACCTGTCCGTCTGGAACTGAGCCGTGAGATCGACGAAGAAATTATCCAGTCTCTGTGCAAAAACCTGAAACTGGACCCCAAGCGGGTGTTTGAATACGATTCTCCGCTAGATCACTCTTTCCTGTTCCAGATCGAGGATCAGCTGCGCAGCCACACCGACCTGTTCTTTGCGCCCCGCCACCCGCAGCCCAGCCCTGCACTGGACGAGCGCAAGCCCATCATTCCGCAGATCCTGGAAGAGGACAAGTTGATTCACTATCCGTATGAGAGCATCCGTCCCTTCCTGCAGCTGCTGCACGAGGCCGCCTGCGACCCGGACGTGGTCTCCATCAAGATGACTCTTTATCGTCTGGCCAACCACAGCAAGGTGGTGGATGCACTGGTGGAAGCCGCCGAAAACGGCAAGCAGGTGGATGTTCTGGTGGAGCTGAAAGCCCGCTTTGATGAGGAAAACAACATCGAGTGGTCCCGCCTGCTGGAACGTGCCGGCTGTCATGTGGTGTATGGCATTGAAGGGCTGAAAGTCCACTCCAAGCTCTGCCTGATCACCCGCAAAACGAAGGAGGGTATTTCCTTCATCACCCAGATCGGCACCGGCAACTACAACGAAAAGACCAGCCGCCTGTACACCGACCTTTCTTTCCTGACCGCATCCAAGGAAATCGGTCTGGAAGCCACCGAAGTGTTCCGCGCACTGGATCAGGGCGAAACGGTGGATTCGGTCAAGAATCTGCTGGTGGCGCCTCATTGCTTACAGAACCGTCTGCTGAATCGGATAGACGGTGAGATCAAAGCTGCCGCCCGCGGCGAGGGCGGCTACATCGGCATCAAGATCAACAGCCTGACCGACAAAGTGCTCATCAACAAGCTCATCGAGGCAAGTCAGGCGGGCGTCTACATCGATATGGTGGTGCGCGGCATCTGCTGCCTGCGTGCCGGTGTCCCGGATGAGACCGAGAATATCCATATCATCAGCATCGTGGGCCGCTATCTGGAGCATTCCCGCATCTACATTTTCGGACAGGGAGAGCGTGCCCGGTACTACATCGGCTCGGCAGACTGGATGACCCGCTCTACGCTCCGCCGCGTGGAAATCGCGGCTCCGGTCACGGCTCCGGCTCTGAAGGCACGTTTGCAGCACATCTTTGACACGATGCTGGCCGACAACTGCAACGCCCGCGTGCAGCAGCCGGACGGCAGCTATGTCCGCCGGTTGCCCGGTGCCGATGCCGTGGATTGTCAGGCACAGTTCTACGAGGAAGCCTATCAGGCCAACGTGCACTCCAGTCTGAAGTGAGATGCACTCGGATTTCACACAGATTTGACCGCAGCACGGTTTCTTCGACTGGATTTCGATGATACAATTTTATTGTAGAATGAAATCGCAGAAAGGGAGAATCCTATGGAAGATTTCTGGAAATCCGTGCAGACGATACAGGCAGAACGCGGGGCGGATTACCGCGCCTTCTCTTTGTTCAGTGCAACGCATTGGGCAGAATTGCTGGGAGCAGCGGCGGTCATTTTTCTCTGTGCGGTGATCTACTACCGCTGCAGGGAAGTGACCCGGCATCAGATCCTTCGCGCTGTGTTTGTCCTGATGCTGGCCGATGAGTTTATGAAGCAGGCCGTCCTGCTGTACACCGGTCAATGGAACGTGACCTATCTGCCTCTCCACCTGTGCAGCATCAACATCTTTGTCTGCTGGTACGATGCCATACACCAGAGCCGTTGGAGCAAGGAAATCCTTTATGCGCTCTGTATTCCGGGAGCAGTGGTCGCAATGTTGAGCCCCTCATGGCAGCGGCTCCCGGTCTGGAACCTGCTGCATCTGCATTCCTATAGCATTCACGTTCTGCTGATCCTCTATCCGGTCCTTCTGCTTGCTGGCGGATTTCGCCCGCAGGTGCATCATATCCGCTGGGTACTGGCGTTTCTGTGTGCAATCGCAACGCCGATCTTTTTCCTGAATCGGCTGCTGAAAACAAACTTTTTCTTTCTCAATGATCCGCAGGGCAATGCGATTACTGCCTTTTTCGCCCACTGCTTTGGAGAACGTTTTTATCTACTGGGCTTTCTGCCGGTTCTTGCTGCAGTCCTGTTGCTTCTTTATCTGCCATGGTACAGGGCAGAGCGGCATCAACGTATGCTCTGTGCAAGAGATCAGGTTATAGCTTGAATGGCTCTGTGCATCAATTGAGTATCTTTCTTTTCTTCTTTCGTCCCGTCAAAGTCTGCTGCTTTGACGGGAATTTTTTATATCTGATTTTACAAAGGGTTTACACCGGAATGGTGGCTGTCACAGGACGGACGTGCTATGATAGAATTCGAATTTTTGAAGTGAAACGATATTTTTTGATTGACATAACAGAATCAAGAGGACAGATCATGCAGAAAAACTATGTGCAGGAAATTTTGAACATCATTCATGGCAATATACCTCAGGCTGAACTGGCCGAAAAACTGTCGGATTACCATGAAAAAGATCTGGCGGATGCTTTGGAAGCGCTCATGCCTGCAGAACGCAAGTCGCTTTATCCCATTTTGGGAGTAGACGAAGTGGCTGAGATCTTCGCCTATCTGGACGATGCAGAGCCGTATCTGAAAGAATTATCCAGAGATGAGGCTGCAAAAGTTATTTCCAACATGGACTCGGACGATGCGGCAGATGCGCTGGAAGACCTTGGCGAGATAGACAAGGGTGAAATCGTCAACAAACTGGACAGAGATTCGATTGAAGACGTAACTGGTCACTTTATGATTTAGCAACTCATACAGAGATGAAATCGACCACTATTTCCACACGGTATAATGACAATACGATCCCGTATATTCCTTCAATAGTAATGAGCATGGAGAATAGCGTTTATCTGGAGGTTGCCAAAGGATAAATAGAAGCAGTATTAAAGCCGCTCACCGTGCAGGTTTCCAGCATGGTGAGCGGCTTTTTACTACAAATATGAGGAATCAAAGAAGTCTTTTAGTGTAATTTCCAAACCCAGACAGATTCTTTCAATCGTCTCTACGCTTAACTGGCCTCCCCGACGGGCGGTGGTTTGAATCGTGGAGTACGATATTCCGCATTTCTTTGCCATTACACATAGATTCATATCACGCACTTGCATCAAATCCTGAACACGCTTGATCGTATCCACGAAAACCCCTCCCATCTTTTTAGTTCAAAACTTTTCCAACGATCTCAAATCTTTGCTCTGGAGATATAAGGATTGGCGAATATTTGGTGTTAAGAGAGACCAAAACCGGTTGGTTATGCACCACGCCATAGCTGTCGGTAAGGAACTCTGC
>NZ_JBBNIH010000087.1:0-28074 GCF_040094125.1 Faecalibacterium longum | reverse complement strand
AATCCACAGCACCCTGAAACTATTGTAGCATTCCGCTGGAGAGCGGTCTATAAATACTACTATTTTATTATACGAGGAGGTTCCTTTATGATGAACGCAGTTGTAAAACCTTACCATGAGATGTGCCTGAACAGCAGCGAACTGATCGTGCCGCGCGACACTTATCAGCGTGCTCTTCACCCCGCTCGTGTTGCCCGCATCGCAAAAGAATTTGACGAGCGGGTTGCCAATGAGCCGAAGATCAGCTTCCGGGATGGTCACTACTATGTGATGGACGGACAGAACACCATCGCTGCACGGAAATTTCTGAACGGCGGCGAAGATTTGCAGATTCGCTGCAAGGTTTATTTTGGTATGACAGAACGAGAAGAAGCCCTCCTGTTTGCACAGCAGACAGGCATTTCGGAACGGCTGAGTGCAGGACAGAAGCTCCGTGCCCTGATTTTTGCAGGGGAGCCTGCTGCCGTTGCATTCCAGCAGGCCACCGAATTGGCTGGCGTTCATCTTTCTTTTGAAGAAGGCCGGGGCAAGCAGCGGATCAGCTGCATCGCAACCGCCTATCACGAATTCATCCGGCTTGGTCCTGAACTGTATATCGAATCCCTTGATGTTTTGCTGAATGCGTGGGACGGAGAACCTGATTCCATGAGTTCTGCAAATCTGCTCGGCATCTGCCGCTTTGTAGAACTGTACCACTCCGAATACAGTAAAAGCCGTCTGATTGCCAAACTGCGGCAGGTCGATGCATTCACGATTTTTCGCCTTGCACGAACCGCAGGCGTAAGCCTTCCCGGCAAGACGAAGTACCTTCAGCAGGTCTATACTATTTATAATGGTGGCAGCCGCCGGGCTGCATTGCCGCTCAAGTTTTAACTTTAAGTATATTTAACGAGGTATTATCCAATGATTATCCATGAAGAACCTTCGCCCAACTCGGTTTCCTCCCCTGTTTCCACAGCAAAGGACAGCCGCTGCTATACCGTAGAAGACCTGATGGAAATGCTGCTCCTGAGCCGTCCCACTGTCTACCGTCTACTGAAGCAGAATGAATTCCGCTGGTTCAAGGTAAGCGGCGCTTACCGTATTTCCAAAGCCAGCTTTGAAGCATGGCTCAATGATGGCACTGTTGAACGCAATCCCGCTGTTTGACATCCTCAACATTTCACGCGAAATCTGCTATTCTTTAGCCGGGATGAGAAATCCCGGCTAAACTTTTACATAGATAGAGAGGTGTCTTTCATGGATGATATGCGGAATACTTCGGCTCCCTTATACGGAAAAGCTGAACCTGCCACTACCAAAACCACCATGTCGGTTCGTGAGATGCGGCAGCTTCTCGGCCTTGGCAAAACAGACAGCTATTGGCTGCTTCATAAGAATCTCTTTGAAGTCATTCTGATAAACGACAAAAGGCGTATCGTTATTTCCAGCTTTGAGAAATGGTATGCCAATCAGGTCAAATATCATAAGGTCAATGGTTCGCCACCGGGCGAGGAACTTTGCAAACGGTCCTATTCCGTTCCTGACGCCGCCGAGATATTGAAGGTGAAACCCGAAACGATCTATACACTCATCCGACAGGGCAAGTTGAAAACAGAAACGGCAGACTTCTGTATGAGAATTCCCAAAGAGGACTTTGAGCGGTGGTACCGATCACAAAGTCGCTACCGCACAGCAGCCGACCGTGAGCGTGACCGGGAGATTGAAGCGCAAACCATCTCCATCCCGGAAATGGCAAAACTACTCGGTATCCCACGCAAGAATGTTTATGGGATTCTTGATTGCAAAAAATACCGAGATTGTTTCGTCATTGAGCGCGTGGCCGACAGGCCGCGCATTACCAAAAAAAGTTTTAAGGCATGGCTTAAAAGCCAATCTACATACCAACTTCAAAAACCGAAAAAAGAAACGCATGAGGAGCCGCCGCTAAAACTGCAATGTCCCAAGAATGGGAAATACTACAGTTTTCAGGAAATTCAGGCTTTTTACGGAATCAGCCGCCCAACACTTGACTCGTGGGTTCTCAAAGAAGGAATTCCAACGATGAAGTTGGGAAGGGTAAAACGCATCCAAAAAGACGCTTTCGATGAAGTTCTGAAGTCCAAACGTAAAGTAGAGGAGGATGTATAATGGCTAGCATTGTCAAACGCAATAACCGATACTGCGTTGTCTATACCTACAAACACACTAATGGAACGCTAAAGCAGAAATGGGAAACCTTTACCGACCTTGCAGATGCCAAAAACCGTAAGAAAGAGGTCGAATACAAAGAATCCGTCGGTACCTTTGTGGCACCCCAGTGCCGAACTCTAAAAGACCTGCTTAAAGAATACGTCACCCTGTACGGAAGAACCAAATGGGCACTTTCAACCTATCAATCAAACACTGCACTGATTTCAAACTACATAGAACCGCTTATCGGCTCAATGAAGCTGCAAGATCTCACCACCCGCGTAATTGAGGGATATTATCAGCGGCTGCTTAAATACGAAGCCGTTGACCCTATGTGTGGAAAGCGTCAGCATCAATACGTTTCTCCCGGCACGGTTCGTTCGGTTCACAAAATTTTGAGAAGTGCCTTTGAGCAGGCTGTAAAGTGGGAACTTATGGAAAAGAATCCCTGTATTTATGCCACCTTGCCCAAATACACTGCAAAGAAGCGTGATATCTGGACTGCCGAGACCCTGTTCCATGCCTTAGAAGTCTGTGATGATCCACGGCTCCGGCTTTGCATCAACCTCTCCTTCTCTTGTTCCCTGCGCTTAGGGGAATTGCTCGGTCTGACATGGGATTGTGTGGATATCTCCCCCGAAAGCATTGAAGCCGGGCGAGCCTCCATTTACATAAATAAGGAATTGCAGCGTGTAGATATTGCTTCGCTGAACGCCTTGGAAAATAAAAATGTCATCACTCGTTTTCCCTCGCTGAGTTCCCGCTGCACCACGGTCCAGGTTCTGAAAAGCCCTAAAACAGACAGCAGTATCCGAACCATTTTTCTCCCCAAAACAGTTGCTGAAATGCTTGTCCACTATAAAGCCGAGCAGGACATGACAAAGGACGCACTGGGTGCAGAGTATGCAGACTATAATCTCGTGGTTGCCGGCCCGCTGGGAATGCCGACCGAACAATCCACCATTAACGGTGCATTGAAGCAGCTGATTGAGGAAAACGATTTCCCCAAAGTGGTTTTCCATAGCTTCCGACACTCCAGCATTACATACAAGCTCAAGCTGAACGGCGGCGATATCAAAGCCGTGCAGGGCGATTCCGGTCATGCACAGGCTTCGATGGTCACCGAGCAGTACGCACACATTCTGGATGATGATCGGCGTTTGAACGCACAACGATTCGACGATTTCTTCTATCAGCATCATGGTGCAGAGCCTGAAGTCCTCCCTCGCGCAGAGCAATCCACTCCCAAAGCCAGTCCCGTCGATACAGATGCGGCAGCAGCTCTTGCTAAACTGCTGGCTGACCCCTCTATGGCTACACTCATTAAAAATCTTGCAAAGAACCTATAAGCCTCTATACATAAACAGCGGCAGTTTTCCGTATATGGAAAACTGCCGCTATCTGTTTTAGGATGATCCCGTTTCTTTGTGTTTTTTCGCCTTAGCTTCCTCTATGTCCATCTTCAGCTGATGTGTAAGCTGTTTTACATAATCGAGTGAAACTTCATAGCCTTCTGCGATTTTTTCTGCCGGCATCCCATCAAGGATACGGGAGATCACAATGTTCTGAGTGGCTTGTTTTCTCGACTCTGCAATCATTTCCTCAATAGAGGGGCAATGTTTATTATGCATCCAATTCAAGTAATCCAAGCGTTCAGCTTCTATCCGCGATAGAAGCCTGACTGCATAGAAATTGTCATCTACCTCGAAGCGAACTTCCTCTCCGGGTTTGACTTCAAGTTTTTCCAGAACCGCATCTGGGAGTTTTACAGTTCCATCTTCACCGACTACAATATTAAATTTCTTTTCCATCGCACACTCCTAAAATCACGCAAAGTTCCTTGCATCCAGTGCCTTTACTCCCGTAAGAATACCATAAGCCCCTTCCTTTTACAAGACAATGCGCATTTCCATTCGCACTGTTACATAGACCAGAGTTTTCTCGCAGAAAGCTCTGGTCTTTTTCTATTGAAAACATTTGTCCATCACACCAGCTACGGCTGTATGGTCTGGTTCACGAATGCTAAACAAGCAAATATCCGTAGGGAAACGTACACTTCCCAGCTAATGAAAGGTGGGCATTTTACAATGAACCTTCCACTTTTCATTAGCTCTGCTAATTTTCTGCTAATGAAAAGCCTTTTACTCGTTTTATTTCGGGGTTTGTGTTCTTTACTCAGATTGACAGCGCAACAAAAAATCAATTGATAAAACGTTACTTGTTTTACCTACTCTTGCCTAGGATTTATGGCTTCAGCCCCTACTCCTAAGGGGAAGGCCGCAGGTTCGACTCCTGTCTGGGACATATTGCAAAAACGCGAAGGACTTTTCTTTTAACGGGAAAGTCCTTCGCGTTTTATTTTATCCTCCCTGCGCAGTTTTCCACTTTTGACCCCTGTGCAGTTCAAAACCATAGTCATCCGGACACGACAAAGGCGGCTTCGATCTCTCGAAGCCGCCTTATCAACTGTGGAAGTGGAAACTCATTGGGTGAACTCAGTTTTCCAGCCAACCGTAATCAAATTCTGTAAAGTCGTGGATGTAGTGGTCTGCTCCCAGTGCCAGCAGCTCGGGCCCGTCTGCCGTCTCTCCGACGCCCACGATCCGGCCTGCGCCGTTTCGTTTTGCCAGAGCGATGGCGGTGACGCTGTCCTCAATGACCAAGCACTCAGAGAACGGAACACCCAGCCTCCGCGCAGCTTCCAGATGCATCTCGCCTTTGTCGGCATAGCTTCCGTCGTCGTACACGACGTCCTGTTGTTTCAGCCAGTGACCGATTGGAAACGAGTCAAAGTAGAAATCAACATTTGCTTTTATGGAAGCACTCGCCAGCGCAAACGGGATGCCGCGCTTCTGTAAGCCTTGCAGCAGCTCTTCAGCACCTGCTACGAGGTGTAAACTGGCAGGATCGTTCCTGCATGCCTCCCGGTACAGCGCCTCTTTCTTTTCTGAATACTGCTGGCGCTCCGCAGGGGTGAGCCACGGGGCCATGTTCTTCAGGATGACATCATTGCAGGGACCGCAAATCTTCGTCGATGCAAGAGGGCTTTTATCTTCGGGATGCAGTTCATGATAGATCTTTGACCACGCCTCCATGTGGAAGCGGGTATCAAAGAACATCGTCCCATTAAAATCAAGAAGTACCGCGTGCATTGTGATTCCGGCTTATGTCTTAAGCAAAGATGCCGAAGAATGCGCCGACCAGACCGATGACCAGCAGCAGAGCGATGCAGGTAACGGGCTTCCAGTTCTTCTTCTTCATCAGGAAGAACAGGCCGAGGGTCAGAGCCAGAGGGATCAGCTTGGGCAGGACGCCATCCAGAATGCTCTGGATAACGATGGGGCTGTCGCCGTTCTCGATGACGGTAGCAACGGTGGTGCCGCCGTAGTTGGAAGTCAGAGCACCGACGATGAAGACGCCCAGCATGGAAGCTGCACGGGTGAACTCCTTAGCGTTGGCAGTCAGGATGTCGATAGCCTTGGTGCCCAGGTTGTAAGACCAGTACATCAGGAAGAAGCGGCATGCGAACTGCACGATGTTAAAGATCAGCAGGAACAGGATGGGGCCAGCCAGCGAACCGTTGATGGCCATGTTCGAGGTGATACCTGCGGTGATGGGAACCAGAGTGAACCAGAAGATTGCGTCGCCGATACCGCCCAGAGGACCCATAGCGGCAACACGCACGGCACGAATGGTTTCGATGTCAGCCTTCTGCTGCTCCAGAGAGAGGATGATGCCCATGACGAAGGTGACCAGGAACGGGTGAGTGTTGAAGAACTCCAGGTTGTGCTCCATGGAGAGCTCCAGGTCTTCCTTGTTGTCTGCGTGGATCTTCTCCAGACCGGGCAGGATGCAGTACAGCCAGCCGGCGGCCTGCATACGCTCGTAGTTGAAGGATGCCTGCAGGTTCAGGGAACGAAGCACCATCTTGTTCAGCGTAGCCTTATCCAAAGGCTGCGCGGGAGTCAGATTGTTGTAATGAGTTGCATTAGATGCCATCTTCGTCGTCGCCTCCATTCGCAGCAAAACCAGAACCAGCAGCCTGCTTGATAGCAACGCGAGTCTGGTAGTCATACAGAGCGATCGCAACACCAACGAATGCGATCAGCAGCAGAGCAGAACCGGACAGCTCGGGGATGTAGCCGATGATGGTTGCCAGAGCGAAACCAGCAAAGTAGATGCCCCAGAACTCGTTGGAGAGCATGATGCGCAGCAGGGTTGCGAAACCGACGAAGCGCATCATACCGCCAGCAGCGCCCAGACCAGCCATGATCCATGCATACTTGGCGGCCAGGTTGCTCAGGGTAGTACCCATTGCAGAGCCGCCCAGCATACCGAGGGTGCAGACGATGGCGAACAGCAGGCCCAGAAGAGCCATTGCCAGATAGTTCAGACGGACAATGCCCTTAGTGTCGCCCTTTGCTGCCAGCTGGTCAGCCTTGGACATCATGGGGGACATGAGGGTGAACAGGAAGGTAACCATGTACTGGCCGATCAGAGCGAAGGGAACTGCCAGACCGACAGCAGCGGTGGTATCCAGATGAGAAGAGATCGCAAACACGGTAGCCATGACGCCGCCGATGACTGCGTTTGGCGGCTGAGCGCCGCCGACAGGCATGTTACCGATGGTCATCAGCTGGTAAGTACCGCCGACGATCAGACCGGTGGGAAGATCGCCCAAGATCGCACCGATGACAGCACCGGAAACGATAGGCTGGTACAGGGATTCCAGGAAATCAAACTGGTCGATGGCGACGATGAACACCCACACAAAGACCAGAATGATCTGAAGTGCACTAAAGCCCATAATAAATACTCCTTTTCAAGTATTTTCGAAAGCACCCGGAAAGCTTACTTGAACAGCTTTTCGATGTTTTCAGCGTGTTCGGTAGGAACGCGGCGGATCTCCAGTTCCACACCAAGCTCCTGCAGCCGCTTGAACGCAGCCACATCGGCGTCGTCAACTGCGACAGAACCTGCCACCTGGCGCTTGCCTTCTGCCATGTGCATGTTGCCGATGTTGACTTTCTTGATGGGAACGCCACCCTCCACCAGCTTCACGACATCCTGCGGGTTCTCGCAGACGATGAAGATCAGCTGCTTGGCGCTGGCCTTGTGGATGGTATCGATCGTCTTCTGGATGGTCCAGTAACGCATTGCAGCGTAGGCAGGAGCAGCCATATTCATCAGACCCTGACGCAGGCTGTTGCCAGCCACCTCGTCGTTGGCCACCAGAATAAGGTTTGCACCAATGGCGCCACACCACTGCGTTGCGACCTGACCGTGAACAAGACGGTTGTCGATCCGCGTAAGAACAATGTTCGGCATTCTCAAATTCCTCCTTGAGTTTTTTGTCTGAGTTTCCAATTCAGAGTAACTACATTATAGGCTATATTTGAACAAATGTCTTTATATTTTTTAACAAATTGTTTCGAAAAAACGGTTAAATTCGGTGAGTCTCATTACAATCTACCAAAAAAGTATAAATAAGACTAGTCAAAATGCCAAAAAAATGATATACTTTTTCAGTAAGGAGGGATTTGAATGCAACGCGAAACTTCCAACGACACTTTTCTGGACTACGGCTCGGTCTACCACCAGCCCATCGACCGCGAGCACCCGGAGCTCATCCACCAGACGATGGTTGCCATCACCCGCCGCTATGTCTCCCAGTTCTACTGCTTCAACTGCGATACCTATTTACAGGTAAAGAGCGGCATTGGCGTTCTGCTGGTCTCCCACACGGCGGAGGCTGCCGATGTGCAGGAGTTTGCGATGAACAGGCTCATCCACATCAAGCCAAATATCTACTTCGCCGTCGTCTCCACGACCCAGAAGCTCGAGTACGACCTTTACGCCGAGAGCAGCTACTTGCTGCATATCACAGACTTTCCTTCCCAGTACGAATTTCTAGCCGTCCTGCCCCGCATCGAGATACAGAAAATTCTGGGCTACTACTACCGCATCCGCACTGAGAACTACTGTTTCCATGGTGAGCGGCACGATTTCTTCGAGCTGACCTATGTGGACACCGGCGAGCTGGAGACCGAAGTGGACGGCACGCTCTACCACTTAAAAGAAAAAGACCTGATGATATACGGCCCGGGCCAGTTCCACACCCAGTACACCGACGAAGAGCACAGGGCCTCCTATATGACCATCCTCTTCGAT
Source organism: Faecalibacterium longum (assembly GCF_040094125.1). Lineage (NCBI taxonomy): Bacteria > Bacillati > Bacillota > Clostridia > Eubacteriales > Oscillospiraceae > Faecalibacterium > Faecalibacterium longum. Next base: position 19,731 of record NZ_JBBNIH010000087.1, on the reverse strand, counting down.
ATGCGCAACCTGACTCCCGTGGAGCGGGAGGTCTGGTATGACGCCCTCATCAACCGGGTGTTCCACTACGACCAGAAGATAAACACCTTATTAAAAACCTTCGTCCGGGAGAGCACCACCGGCATCCCCTATATGAACAGCCTGATGCTCTGCCTGCTGACCGAAACCATCATCCGGCTGCTCCAAGGCACCTACGCCTCCCCCATGGCCCCCGCCAGCAGCACAGCCCACCAGAGCGCCATGGACGAGCTGTTCGACCGCATCATCGCCTATATCGACGACAACATCTACGACCCCCTCACCATCCCGGAGATCTGCGAGCACTTCTCGCTGTCCCGGTCCGCTCTGCAGCTGCTGTTCAAGAACTCGGTGGACCAGTCGCCCAAAAAGTATATCAACGACAAGAAGCTGGAGCGCAGCTGTCAGATGCTCCTCGAGAACCGCTATACCATCAGCGAAATTTCGCTGCGTCTGGGCTACAGCTCCATCCATTATTTCTCCAAGTCCTTCAACATGAAGTATCACATGTCCCCCAGCGAATTCGTCAAGCAGAACTGTCAGAGCAGCGTCTGATACCCATTATATATAAGGAAGGGCGTTCCTATGAATATCGGCATCCTCGGCACTGGCTCCATCGCCCGCACGATGGCAGCAGAGTTTGCAAAGGTCCCTGCGTTCCGCTGTGAGGCGGTCTGCTCCCGGCAGCAGACCACCGGCGAGGCGCTGGCACAGCAGTTCGGCATCCCGAAGGTCTACACCGACTATGACGCCATGCTGGCCGACCCGGACATTGAGCTGGTCTATATCGCCACTCCCAACAGCCTGCACTATGCACAGACCAAGGCAGCGCTTCTGGCCGGAAAGAACGTCCTCTGCGAGAAGCCCTTCGTCCCTACCGTGGCGGAGGCTGACGAGCTCATCGCGCTGGCGAAAGAGAAGCACCTCTTCCTCTTCGAGGCCATCACCACGGCCCACCACCCCAACTATGCACTTGCAAAGCAGTACCTCGACGACATCGGTTCTCTCCGCATCGTCTCCTGTACCTTCTGCCAGTATTCCAGCCGGTACGATGCCCTGCTCTCCGGGCAGGTGTCGCCGGTATTTGACCCGGCCTGCTGCGGCGGCGCGCTGATGGACCTGAACCTTTATAATGTACATTTCGTGGTGGGGCTGTTCGGCGAACCTATGCTGGTGAGCTACCATCCGAATCTCTACCAGAACGGCATCGACACCAGCGGCATCCTCCTGCTGGAATACCCCGACTTCATCTGCCAGTGTACCGGCGCAAAGGACTGCGCCGCGCCGGGCAGCGTCCAGCTCATCGGCGACGCGGGCCGCATCCTCATCGAACCGGGCAGCAGCAACTGCCAGAAACTCCGCCTCGTCCGTCCCGGACAGGAAGATATTTGCAGCGAGTACAGCGAGTCGCCGTGGTTCTACGAGGTGGCGGAGATCGCCATGATCCTGGCCCTCAAGGACTATGATGCCTGCTACGCCGCACTGAAAAAGACCCGGCAGGTGGTCACCGTTCTGGAAGCCGCCCGGGAGGATGCACAGCTGGGCTTCTGAGCTTTCAACCGCAAATGACAAACTCTTTGGCGTTTTTTGCTCTTGCCAAATTAGCCAAGACTATCTATAATAAAGATGAATCGTTAAACTCTTAACGCTTTTTGAAGAAGGTAAAGTTTTTGGAGGTTTTACTATGTCCTTAGTTACGACCAAAGATTTGATGCTCGACGCTCAGAAGAACCATTACGCCATCGGCGCGTTCAATGCCGAGAACATGGAGATGGTGCAGGCCATCATCGCCGCTGCTGAGGAGCTGCGCGCTCCTGTCATCGTCCAGACCACCCCGGGTACCCTGAAGTACGCTTCTCCGGCCATGTTCCACGCCATGGTGGCCGCAGCCGCTTCTGAGGCAAGTGTCCCCGTCGTGATGCACCTCGACCACGGCAGCAGCTATGAGCTGTCCATGCAGGCATTCCGTGCCGGCTACACCTCCGTCATGATCGACGGCTCTCACCATGTGTTTGAGGAGAACATCGAAATCACCAAGTCCGTTGTCCGCGCCTGCCACGCCGCCGGTATCCCGGTGGAGGCTGAGCTGGGCAAGGTCGGCGGCAAGGAAGACGACCTTGATGGCGGCAATGGCAACGGCTACACCGTCCCCTCCGAGGCTGCTGAGTTTGCAGAGCGCACCGGCGTCGATTCTCTGGCTGTCGCCATCGGCACTGCCCACGGCGTCTACAAGGGAACTCCCAAGCTGGATATGGAGCGCCTGAGCGAGATCCGCAAGGTCGTGTCTGTGCCTCTGGTGCTGCATGGCACCTCCGGCGTGCCGGATGACGCTGTCCGCGAGTGTGTCGCACGCGGTATGTGCAAGGTCAACTACGCCACCGACCTGCGTATTGCCTTCAGCAAGGGCCTGAAGGAATACCTCGCCAAGGACCCCGAGGTCTTCGACCCCAAGAAGTACAGCGCCGTCGGCCGCGAGTACGTCAAGGAATACGTCAAGAGCAAGATCCTGGTCTGCGGCAGCAACGGCAAGGCTTAATCACATAAAATCGCAGCGGGAGCGGATGTCCTTCGGGATGTCCGCTCCCGCTTTTTGCTGCACAAATGACAAGGCCCCCGCAGAATGCCGAACATTCTGCGGGGGCCTTGCCGTTATGAAAGAAAGGTAAAAGTAGCAAATATGGGGGAATGCCGCCTTATTTCAGGAGGCTCTGGACTGCGTAGCGGGAGATGGTGATGACGACCTTGGGGGCCACCTCCACGCGGAGGGTGTCCTCGTCGTCGATGCTGACCACCTTGCCGTAGACGCCGCCCGCGAACATGATGCGGGAGCCGACTTTCAGCTCCGTGTGTACCTCACCCAGCTCCTTGCGCTTGCTGCGCACATTCTTGGCCGAGATGGCGTAGAGGATGAGGCCGATGATGCTCATGAGCACGGCCAGCGTGATGCAGGTCCAGATGATAACTTCCCAGTTGATCGTCATAAATCAGATCCCGTCGCTTTCTTCAGATTCGGTCTCGGCAGTGGCAGCCTCCAGCTCAAACAGAGCGATGCAGTCCCTGCCGGTTTCGATAAGCTCGTCTGCCAGCGAACGGGGATCGTCCTCCATGTCCAGCATGGTCACGGCAGTGACGATCATGGGCAGGTTGGTGCCTGCGATGACTTCGATTTTCTGCTCCGGACGTGCATACTTGCACTCCACAGCAGTCTTGAAGGGAGAGCCGCCGGGCAGGTCGGACAGCACCACGACGCCGTCGCAGCTCTTGAACTCGTCAAAAGCGGCGTTGAACTTCTCGGCCAGCTGCTCGGGAGTCATCCCCTCTTCAAAGTTGATGTAGCGGACATAATCATTTTCGCCCGCGATCATCTGCGCAGAGGTGTGGATACCGTCTGCAAAATGGCCGTGGCCGGTAACTACCAAACCGATCATACTCGTTGCCCTCCTGAATTTATGACGTTGTTTTGATTATTTCAGCGTGTAGGGGTACAGAGTGACGCCCTTGACCACGCGGTTCACCTCGCCGGTGGGGCAGGGGTTATCCGGGGTGATGCCCAGAGACAGGGACTTCATCAGAGCGATGGTCTGTGCGAACAGGATGAAGTCCAGACCCAGCAGGACGTTCTCCATATCGGCACCGACCTTGATCTGGACGGGATAGTCGGCCAGCTCCTCGATGCCCTCGCAGTCGTGGTTGTAGACGACGGCGATTTTGTTGCCCTTGCGCTGGTGTGCCATCTCCTTGACCAGATCCAGCTCGTAGCGGCGGCGGTACTCGTCATCGCTCAGGTAAGCGACGGTCAGGGTGTTGTTGTCGATGATGGACTTGGGGCCGTGGCGGAAGCCCAGCTCGGAGTCGTACATGGTGGCCACCTTGCCGGCGGTCAGCTCGAGGGTCTTCAGAGCGGACTCCTGAGCGACGCCCTTCAGGCCGATGTTGCCCAGATAGACGATGCGGTTGTAATCGAACTCGTCCACGATCTTCTGTGCCAGACCGAACTGGTCATCGAGGAAGTGCTGACCGGCGACGGCCAGCTTCTCCACCTCAGCGGTGATCTCGTCCAGCTTGTCGAGGTTGAAGGCCAGATAGGTAGCCAGATACATATTGCTGTAGCTGGAAGTCATGGCGAAGGACTGGTCGTGGGTCTCGGGGGTCAGGTTGATGGCGAAGCAGTTGTGACGGGTGTTTGCCAGCTTGGACAGAGTACCCTCGTGGTTGCAGGTCACGAACAGGTGATACAGATTCTGGCAGACGACCTCAGCGGCCTCCACATTGCCCAGAGACTCGGGGGAGTTGCCCGAACGGCCAAAGTTCACCAGCAGGGTGGGCTTGGTGCGGGAGAGGAAGTTCTCGGGGGAAGGCACGAGGTCGGTAGAAGCGTAGGACTTGACCTTGAAGTCGTACTTGGGGTTCAGGGCCTGGAACAGGGAGTTGCCGACGAACTCGCTGGTGCCGGCACCGGTGAGGACGATGTCGAAATCATCCTGCTTGACGACCTGATCGATAAAAGCCTGAAGCTCATCCTTGCAGGCAGCGAGCTGTGCGCAGGTCTTGCGCCAGGTGGCAGGCTGCTGATAGATCTCATGGGCCGTAAAGGTGGAAGACGTCTCCTTCATCTTCTCATCGGTCAGATTAAAAATGCTCATCCTAAATCTACCTCCTAATGGACACGGTAAAACTTTTTTCTGATAATTCCATAGCAGAGCTGTTCCGCTCTCTTTTGTTTGTTATATCACAACCAAACCGCAGAAAACAAGGGGGTAACTGAAAGCCATAACTTTTTGGTTGAAAAAGACAAACCAGCCGCCGCGCATCGGCCTGTCAGGCCGTTTTCTCCATCATTTTTATGTCTTTTTGCCGAAACGAATAACAAATCGATTGAAAATTATAAATATTTTTCCGAAGCCGTGCGGTATAATGAAATTAAGCTATCAACCCCAGAAGGAGGGCATTTAAAATGGTAATACAAAGCAAAAAGGTCTGGCTGGCAGACCAGTTCGTCCCTGCTGCCATTGAGGTGAATGACGGCAGGATCACCGCCATCCTGCCCTATGGCACCAAGGATGTGGACGACGATTACGGTGACAAGCGCATCGTCCCCGGCTTTATGGACATCCACTGCCACGGCGCCTACGAGTTCGACACCAACGACGCCAACGAGGACGGCCTGCGCTACTGGGCAGAGCACATCGTCTCGGAAGGCGTCACCAGCTTCCTCGCCACCACCATCACCCAGAGCGTAGAGGTGCTGACCAACGCTGTCACCAACGTGGCCAATGTCATGGAGAGCGGCTACGACGGCGCAGAGATCCTGGGCATCCACTTCGAAGGCCCCTATCTCGACATGAAGTACAAGGGCGCACAGCCTGACCAGTACATCGTCAAACCCACCATCGAGCAGTTCGAGCACTACCAGAAAGCGGCCCGCGGCCACATCCGCTATGTCACGCTGGCAACGGAGCATGATGAGGACTTCGCCCTCACCCGCTATCTGACGGCCCACGGCGTAGTGGTCAGCATCGGCCACAGCGGCGCGACCTACGAGCAGGCTGTCATGGCCTACGCCAACGGTGCGCGCTCCATGACCCACGTTTATAACGGTATGTCGCCCTTCAACCACCGTGCAAACGGTCTGGTGGGCGCAGCTTACCGCATCCGCACCATGTACGGCGAGATCATCTGTGACGGCTGCCACTCCACCCCCGCTGCTCTGAACAACTACTTCATGAGCAAGGGTCCCGACTACGCCATCATGGTCTCTGACGCCCTGATGGCCAAGGGTACGCCCGTGGGCAGCAAGTACCTGTTCGGCGGCAACGAGATCATCATCTACCCCGACGGCAGCGCCCATCTGACGGCCACCGGCGGTCTGGCAGGCTCCACCCTGAACATCAACAAGGGTCTGCGCATCCTCGTGGAAGAGGCTCTGGTCCCCTTCAACTACGCTCTGAACGCCTGCACCATCAACCCGGCCAAGTGCCTGCATCTGGACGACCGCAAGGGCTCCATCCAGGTGGGCAAGGACGCCGACCTCGTGGTGCTGGAAGATAACTACGACGTCCTGCAGACCTACTGCATGGGCCAGCCCAAACTTTAATGAAAACCATTCAACGCATACACCCAAGCAAACACGAAGGAGATAGCAAACATGAAACACCCGCTTCAGGAAATGATGGACAAGCGCCGCCAGGGCATCCGCTGCGGCATCCCCTCTTATTGCAGCGCCAACGAGCTGGTCATTGAGATCGCGCTGCGCCGCGCCAAGGAGCGCAACATCCCCGTCCTGATCGAAGCCACCGCCAACCAGGTCAACCAGTTTGGCGGCTACACCGGCATGAAGCCCGCCGACTTCTACCAGATGGTCCTGAAAATGGCCAAGGACATCGACCTGCCCGAGAACATGATGATCCTGGCAGGCGACCACCTCGGCCCCCTGACCTGGCAGAAGCTGCCCGAGGCCGAGGCCATGAAGAACTCGGTCGAGCTGGTCTACCAGTACGCCCGCGCAGGCTTTACCAAGATCCACCTCGACACCAGCATGAAGGTGGCTGACGACGCTCCCGGCCTGCTCAAGACCGAGGTCATCGCACGCCGCGGCGCGCAGCTGTACAAGGCAGCTATGAAGGGCTACGAAGAGCTGAAGGCCGAGAAGCCCGATGCAATGCGTCCCGTCTTCGTCATCGGCAGCGAAGTACCCATCCCCGGCGGTGCTACCGAGGCTGAGGACACGCTGGCTGTCACCAGCCCCGATGCTTTCCGCGACACCGTCTCTACTTACCAGCGCGTCTGGACCGAAGAGGGCGTGGGCGACGGCATGAGGGATGTCATCGCTGTGGTCGTCCAGCCCGGCGTCGAGTTTGGCGACGAGCAGGTGTTCGACTATGACCCTGCCGCCGCTGTGGACCTCTGCGCAGCCCTGAAGGAGTTCCCGGACATCTGCTTCGAGGGCCACTCCACCGACTACCAGACCGCCACCGACCTGTACAACATGGTCACCGACGGCATCGCCATCCTCAAGGTCGGCCCGGCCCTGACCTACGGCCTGCGTGAGGCCCTGTTCTCCCTGAGCATGATGGAGAAGGAGCTTGTCCCTGAGGAAAAGCGCGCCAACTTCATCGAGACGCTGGACGCCGTCATGCTGGCCTCCCCTGCAAACTGGGAGAAGCACTATCACGGCGACGAGAAGCATCTGGCACAGTGCCGCAAGTACAGCTACTCCGACCGCGCCCGCTACTACATCGGTCAGCCCGAGGTGGTCGCCGCCATGAACAAGCTGTTCGACAATCTCCGCGAGTACCCCATCCCGATGAATATGCTCCACCAGTACATGCCCATCAGCTACGCAAAGATCCGCGAGGGCAAGCTGAAGCTCGACCCGCGCGAGCTGGCCATGGACGGCATCGTGCAGTTCATGCTGGACTACGAGAGCGCTGTCTGATTTTTTGAACGACCCGAATCCCCCTTTTATCCAACAAGGAGACTATGAGCCATGAAACAGTTCCAGTATACCATCAAAGATGAACTCGGCGTCCACGCACGCCCCGCCGGCCTGCTGGTCAAGCTGGCCAAGCAGTATACCAGCGCCATCACCATCGAGAAGAACGGCAAGACCTGCGATATGCGCAAGCTGATGGCCGTGATGGGCATGGGCATCCGTCAGGGCGAGACCATCACCGTCACCGCCGAGGGCGAAGACGAGGCAGCTGCCATTGAGGCTGTCGAGAAGTTCCTGACCGAGAACGTTTGAGCCTTATAGCAATACAAAAGGACCGCCGTGCAGCTGCACAGCGGCCCTTTTTATTTATAAGAGCTTGATAAAATACAGGATCGCCATCAGGACGATGGCACCGCCCGCCACAACAAGGAAGCTGCGGTCTTTTTTGCCTGGCTCCGGCGCAGGGGCGGCAGGCTGCTGCCCCTTTTTCAGCGAAGTGATGCCGTCGCCCAGCTTCTTGCGCTGCGGGTTATTGTTCCGGCGGTAGATGCGGTTCAGGGTCCCCATGTAGCGGCCGTAGTCCTCGGGTTTGGGCGGTTCCTGTGCCGTCTCCGGCTCTTTCTTTTCGTTTTCGTCCATGCGTTCCTCCGGGCCTTACAGCAGGCTCAGGGCCTCTTCATCGGCCACGAGGATGCAGTCGGGGTGCATCTGCAGGATGGAACCCGGGCATTCGGGGGTAACGGGGCCGGAAACGACAGCCTTGACGGCCTTGGCCTTTGCCAGACCGTTGGCGACCACCAGCACCTTGCGGGCCTGCATGATGGTCTTGATGCCCATGGTGTAGGCCTGCTTCGGCACAAGGTCCTCGTTGCCGTCGAAGAAGCGCTTGTTGGCCTCGATGGTGGCGGGGGTCAGGTCCACACAGTGGGTCTCCAGCTCGAATGCCTCACCCGGCTCATTGAAGCCGATGTGGCCGTTGGGGCCGAGGCCCAGCAGCTGCAGGTCGATGCCGCCCACGCTGTGGATGATGTCGTTGTACTTGGCGCAGGCGTCGGCCGCGTCGGGGTTGGTGCCGTCGGGCAGATGGATGGCCTCGGGGCGGATGTTCACATGGTCGAACAGGTTCTTGTGCATGAAGCTCCAATAGCTTTCGGGATGCTCTTTGGGCAGGCCGCGGTACTCGTCGAGGTTGACGGTGGTCACTTCGGAGAAGTCGAGGTCGCCCTTGTTATACCACTCCACCAGCTGTGCGTAAGCGCCCACAGGGGTGCCTCCGGTCGCCAGACCCAGCACACAGTTCGGTTTCATGATGACCTGCGCGGAGATGATGTTTGCCGCCTTGCGGGACATATCCTTGTAGTCTTTTGCACGAATGATCTTCATTGGTAGAACCTCCTGATGCATTTTTGCTATCCTATCGTTTATTATATCACACTTTTTGCCAGTTTTCCTCATATCATGTTGCAATTTTGTGTCATATTTTTATAATTTTCGGTTATTTATCAGAAAAGCAGGAGGTTTGTAAGGATGCCGAGGACGAAAATGTGGGCCGGATAGAACCAGTAGAACGCCCACTGCTCGAGTTTGGAGCTGCCGCCCCGCTCGCCGCTGTAGAACCAGACCAGCCCGAACGCCAGCGGTGCCACCGGCTCGAAGAGGGAGAAAACTGCGCCCGCGATGCACTGCGCTCTTTTGTCCTTCCGGGTCATGTAGAGGGCGAGGATGAGGGCCAGCCCCAGCACGTCGTAGTCACAATGGAGCAGCGCCGCCGCGAGGAAGCAGGCTGCCGCCCCGAGGATGCCTTTCAGCGCCGGCATCCCCTCCGGCGTCTGGTGTGTATCCAGAGCCTTCATAGCCAGCAGCCCCAGCAGGAGGGTGAAATAGACATTCTGATGCCCCCAGTAGACGCCCGAGAAGAACGCCCAGTCGAAGGGCCACTCGCTGATGAGTGCGAAGCCCAGCATCCGCAGGGCGTATTTTTTGAAATCGTGGGTGTGGAGGAAGCCCTCCACCAGCAGAAAGCAGTAGATGGGAAACGCCAGCCGCCCCGCCAGCCGCAGAACGCCGTCCAGCTGAACATCCCCCGGCCAGAACGCTCCCTGCTTGAACAGGCCGTTCTCGAGCAGGGACGCGCCGATGTGGTCCAGCAGCATCGACAGGCAGGCAATGCGTTTCAGGGCCGTGCCGCTGAGGGAAAAGCCCGGACGGGAAAGTGTGTTGTTTTGCATTTTGTCAGACCTCACATTTGAACTGTCCCCATTATATCGGTTTTGGGGAATCGTTTTCAACCATTTTCCCTTCCTGCGTGAAAAAAGACCTCCCCGCACCATTCGATACAGAGAGGTCTTTTGTTGTTATCTTCTCACCACAGCCGGATGACCTTGATGACGCCCTCAGCCTTGTCACGGGCGATCTCCAGATGTTTCTGCAGGGCATCGGCGGCGGTGTTCCAGTCGCCCTTCAGGGCAGGCTCGAGAATTTCCAGATGCTCTTCGCAGGTCTGCTCCCGGTTAATCATGCTCACCTTGCCGGTCATGATGCGGAAACGGGTGTTCAGGCCGGTGATCCGGTCGTAGGCCGAGCGCATATACTTGTTGGGCAGAGTGCTCATCAACAGCTCGTGGAAGTCGTCGTCCGCCTTGCAGAAGTCGTCGATGACGTCCGGCTCGTGCATCATCCGCACAAAGTGTTCCAGCTCCTCCCGGGGGATGTCCGCGCCGTAGGTGCGCAGCGCATAAGGCTCCACCAGCAGGCGCATCTCGAACATGCTGTGTACGTCCTCCTCGGTGATGCCCGACACCATCAGACCTTTCTTGGGCAGGATGGTGATGAGTCCTTCCTGTTCCAGGCGGCCCAGCGCATCCCGCATGGGGGTACGGCTGATGTTGCCCATCTCGGCGCAGAGCTTCTGCTCGTTCAGGAACTCATTGGGGCGGTACTCACAGTTCAGGATCTTGGTTTTCAGGTACTGATACGCCTGTAATTTCAGGCTCAGCTTTGCCTGTGCTTCCGTCTCTTTCATCTTCTTCTTCCTCTTCTCCAGTCTATCTCCGGTCGGATGTTTCGTCTTCTGCTTGTATCCCTGAAACCATCCAACTATCATCTCGATTTTATTATCACACAACAGGATATTTTTTACAAGAGTTTCTGCTGAAGTTTGGCTTGATTTCCGTTTTGACCAAATATCTTAACTCATTTTTGCACATATTTCACAACCGTTTTTGTGCTTATTGCCAGCGTTTGGCTGTTGTTTTGCATCGAAAGATAAAATGTGGTACACTACAGACAGAAAGAAGGTATCAGCATCATGGCACGAAGCGACGGCTACAACACCAAGACCCGCCAGCTCATCCTGGATTATCTCATCCGCAACCGCCAGCACGCGGTCAGCGCGTCCAATATCCTCGAGCACCTCGAGGCCGAGGGCGCCAGCCCCAACCCCACCACCGTCTACCGCTATCTGGACAAGCTGGCCGGAGAGCAGCGGGTGATGAAATACGTCGCCGACAAGGGCGAAAAGGCCGTGTTCCAGTATGTGGACGAGGGCCGTCACTGCCGGGAGCACCTGCACCTCAAGTGCGTGCGGTGCGGGCGGATCTATCATCTGGACTGCCACTTCATGGACGAGGTGCGCGCCCACCTGATGGCAGAGCACGGCTTCACGCTGCAGTGCGAGGGCAGCGTTTTGTACGGTTTGTGCCGCAGCTGCGCTGCAAATGAGGCCGAAGACGGGCAGGCTGCACAAACCTGTAAAAATTGCTGTGCAGATGTTGACACGGACAAAAAGCAGTGATACAATTTCTGCATAAAAAGCGATGAACGGGAAAAGTAAGGCCCTGAGCGCCCTCTTCCAGAGAGTGCGGGCAGGTGTGAGCCGCACAGATGGCCGGGCCTGAACGAACCCCCGTGAGCTTCCCCCTGAACCCCCGGATGCTGTGGCATTGCGGGCAGTAGGGGCAGACGTGCGCCGCTCGTTATCGCGGCAGTGCTTTCAACGGGGAGAGCGCACAAAGTGACTGGCACGCTGTGCCGGTAATTTAGGTGGCACCACGGATACGGCAGCATTCGTCCTAGCAAAAAGGACGTTTGCTGCCGTATTTTTTTATATTTAAGTAAACCTCTCAGTCTCGCTTCGCTCGACAGCTCCCCTACCGAGGGGAGCCTCTGGCGAAGAGGGAAAGCTTTACCAGAATGCCAAGGCCTCTCCTCGATAGGAGAGGTGGCACGCCGCAGGCGTGACGGAGAGGTTGGAAAACAACACAAGAGGGGTAAGAAATATGTGCTGTGTGATAGGCTATACCGGGCATGATATGAGTGCCGACAAGTTCAAAGAATATCTGATGCGCACCGTCTCGCGCGGGCCGGATGACCAGCGTGTGGTGGAAGGGCCTTTCGGCCTGATGGGCTTCGGGCGCCTCGCCATCATGGGCCTGACGCCGGAGGGGATGCAGCCCTTCTACCGCGGGGCCGACTGCGTGGTCTGCAACGGCGAACTCTATGGCTTCCGCTTCGAGAAAGAGATTTTGAAGCGCCGGGGCTACAAGTTCACCTCCGACTGCGACTGCGAGATTTTGCTGCCGCTCTACTATGAGTACGGCCTCGATATGTTCCGCCACATGGACGCCGAATTCGCGCTCATCCTGTACGATTCCCGCAAAGACCGCCTCATCGCAGCCCGCGACCCCATCGGCATCCGTCCGCTGTTCTACGGCTACTCCAAGTCCAGCCACAAGATCGCATTTGCCTCTGAGATGCAGAACCTCATTGGCTGGTGCGATGACATCCGCCCCTTCCCCATCGGCAGCTACTACTGCGACGGACGCTTTGTCCGCTACGAGGACATCGCCGACGTTCCCGCTCCGATGCAGGACGACATGGACACCATCCTGACCAACATCCGCGAAAAGCTCATTGCAGGCGTGGAGAAGCGTCTGGACGCTGACGCACCCGTGGGCTTCCTGCTGTCGGGCGGCCTCGACTCCTCGCTGGTCTGCTCCATCGCCGCCAAGAAGCTGGGCAAGCCCATTCGCACCTTTGCCATCGGCATGGATACCGACGCCATCGACCTGAAATATGCCCGCCAGACCGCTGAGTATCTGGGCAGCGAGCATCACGAGATCATCATCAACCGGGATATGGTCATCAGCAGCCTCGAAGAGGTCATCCGTCTGCTGGGCACCTGGGACATCACCACCATCCGCGCCAGCATGGGGATGTACCTGCTGTGCAAGGCCATCCACGAGCAGACCGATGTGCGCGTGCTGCTGACCGGTGAGATCTCCGACGAGCTGTTTGGCTACAAGTACACCGACTACGCCCCCACCGCAGATGCATTCCAGCAGGAAAGCCAGAAGCGCATCCGCGAGCTGTATATGTACGACGTCCTGCGCGCCGACCGCTGCATCTCCGCCAACAGCATCGAGGCCCGCGTGCCGTTCGGTGATCTGGACTTTGTGCGGTACGTCATGGCCATCGACCCCGAAAAGAAGCTGAACAGCTACGGCAAGGGCAAATACCTGCTGCGCAAGGCGTTCGAGGGCGACTGGCTGCCGCCGGAGATCCTGTGGCGTGAAAAGGCCGCTTTTTCCGACGCTGTGGGCCACAGCATGGTGGACGACATCAAGGAGTACGCCGAGAGCCTCTACACCGACGAGGAATTCCAGCTCCGCCGGGCAAACTACTCCGCCCATTGTATGCCGTTTACCAAGGAGAGCCTGTTCTACCGCGAAATTTTCGAGAAATACTACCACGACCAGAGCCGCACCATCGTGGACTTCTGGATGCCCAACAAGGCATGGCCGGGCTGCAACGTCAACGACCCCTCCGCCCGTGTGCTGGCAAACTACGGTGCTTCGGGCGTGTAATCCTCTGAGACCCGCAGGTTATCTTGCGGAGTTCCACTTTTTGCTCGATATTACGTCCAGAATCGAACATCGCACGCTTTGCGGAGTTCGACTTTCGTGCGAAGTTGGAACACCGCAAACCTTGCGGAGTTCCAATTTAAGACGATATTACATCAAATATTTGGAACATCGCAAGATGTTTTACCACAGTAGCGCAGCTGTAAGAGCATAACAAAGCAGGCACGCATTTCCGGCTTTTCCGGGTGCGTGCCTGCTTTTATTTTGATATTGTTTTTCAGCTGCCGGAGACTGCCAGCGCCAGCGCACCTACGAGGACGGCGAAACCGCCAAGGACGCCGAGGGCGATCTTTGCCTCATCGGCCTCGATCTGTTCCTGAATCGCCACCTGCGTGCCGCAGTAGACATTGCAGCAGGCGCTGTGGCCGTCCGGGGTGGTGGCGGTGATCAGGGCCTCCCCGTCCCCCACCGCCGTTACCAGACCAAAGGGGTCTACGGTGGCGGCGGCAGGGTTGCTGGTAGTCCAGGTGATGGGTACTGCGTCACCGTTCTCCACGGCTACGGAAGCTCTCAGGGCCGCCGTGCCGCCGATGTTCTCCAGATACAGCCGCTCCTGGTTCAGGGTCACCCGGCCCACGTTGGACACCACCGTTACGTCACACCGCAGGGTGGTGGTGTAGGTGTTGGCCACGATGGTGGTCTTGCCGGGCTTCTGGGCCGTTACGAGGCCGTTGCGGTCCACCGTCGCCACAGCGGGGTTGGTGCTGTACCACTGGTACACCCAGTCGTCGGGGGCGGCGCTGGACAGATAGAGCTGATAGACCGGGTTCAGGTCATCGTACTCGATCTCCATGTCCAGCCAGCTCTGGTTCAGGCGGCTCTCTGCCGCCGCGGTATTTTCTTCGTCCAGTATCGCCGTGGGTGCCGCCGCAGCCGCACTCAGAGGGCCGGCCGCAGCGCCGAAGAGCAGTGTCACTGCCAGAGCGGCAGCAAGATGGGCTAAATGCTTTTTCATCCGATGTTCCTCACAGTCTTGCGGGGCGCTGATCGGCGCGGCCCGCAGTCCACCAAAAATCTCTTGCGTTCCGGGACAGAGCGCCGCAGCTCGTTCCCATTCTTACCTTTTATTATATCATCCCGCCGCTGCGTGAGCAAATAAAAGCTCTTGCGCAGTTTTTGTGCAGATGTTACAATAAGGGCAGCAAGTATTTCGGCCAACAACAGGAGGATTTTATTATGGTAAAGCACATCATTCTCTGGCAGCTCAAAGACGAATATTCCGACGCCGAAAAGGCAGACATCAAGGCCGGCATCAAAGCGGGCCTCGAGGGTCTGGCCGGTCAGATTCCCGGCCTCGTGGAAATCCACGTCAACATCAACGGCCTCCCCTCTTCCAACGCCGATTTGATGCTGGACACCACCTTTGAGTCTGCCGAGGCACTCAAGGGCTACTCCAAGCACCCGGCTCATGTGGCCGTCGCCGACAGCAAGGTGCGGCCCTACTATAAGAGCCGCGTCTGCCTGGATTACGAGGTCTAATTTTCAAGGTGTCTTCCGCACCGGCAGGCTTTTTCTTTGTACAACCTCTCAGTCTGCTTCGCAGACAGCTCCCCTAGTAGGGGAGCCTCTGGCAAAGAGATAAAGCTTTACGGAATGCCAAAGCCTCCCCTCGGTAGGGGAGGTGGCATCGCGCAGCGATGACGGAGAGGTTTCCACATTATTATATTGACAAACCCACCGATTTTGCGTATATTAGATGTAATAATGTAAATTGGCTGTGAAGAGAAGAGTACGCCTCGTCTGCGCCTGACAGAAAGCCCGAAGGATGGAACCGGGCAGGCCGCGCGGAGCGGAACATGGTCTCTGAGCTGCGTGGGCGAAGCGTTATGTCAGCCTGCGACGGGTGCGCCCGTTACTGCGCTCGCCGGGAGTTCCGGCGCAAGGCCGCGTCTGCAAGGGTGCGGCGAAACAAGGTGGTACCACGGAAGTTATACGCTCTCGTCCTTGTCCGGCACAGCCGGCAGGGCGGGGGCGTTTTTCGCTGTTAGCGCCAAAAGAAAGGAAGAATCGTTTTCATGAGCGAGCACAAGACATTCTACATCACCACACCTATTTATTATCCCAGCGACAAGCTGCACATCGGCCACAGCTACACCACCGTGGCCTGCGACGCACTGGCACGCTTCAAGCGGATGCAGGGCTACGACGTCATGTTCCTGACCGGCACCGACGAGCACGGCCAGAAGATCCAGGACAAGGCCGCCGACGCAGGCGTGACCCCCAAGGAGTACGTGGATAAGATCGTCGCCACCGTCAAAGATCTGTGGAAGCTGATGGACATCAGCTACGACCGCTTCATCCGCACCACCGACGACTACCACATGGAGTCCTGCCAGAAGATCTTCACCAAGCTCTATGAGCAGGGCGACATCTACAAGGGCGAGTACACCGGCCACTACTGCAAGCCCTGCGAGAGCTTCTGGACCGACAGCCAGCTGGTGGACGGCAAATGCCCTGAGTGCGGCCGCGAGGTCTACGATGCCCACGAGGAAGCCTACTTCTTCAAGACCGGCAAGTATGCTGACCGTCTGCTCAAGCTCTATGAGGAGAACCCCCAGTTCATCCAGCCCGAGAGCCGCAAGAACGAGATGATCGCCTTCATCAAGCAGGGTCTGCAGGACACCTGTGTCTCCCGCACCTCCGTCAAGTGGGGCATCCCCGTACCTTTCGACCCCAAGCACACCATGTACGTCTGGGTCGATGCTCTGAGCAACTATATCTCCGCTCTGGGCTACGGCAACGAGAAGTACGACGAGTACAGCAAGTTCTGGCCTGCTGACCTGCACATGGTGGGCAAGGAGATTCTCCGCTTCCACACCATCCTGTGGCCCGCCATGCTGATGGCTCTGGATCTGCCGCTGCCCAAGCGGGTGTTCGGCCATGGCTGGCTGCTGATGAACGGCGGCAAGATGTCCAAGTCCGTGGGCAATGTCGTTGACCCCGTCATCCTCTGCGACCGCTATGGCGTGGACGCCATCCGCTACTTCCTGCTGCGTGAGATCCCCTTCGGCAACGACGGCACGTTCACCAACGAAGCCCTCATCAACCGCATCAACAGCGACCTTGCAAATGACCTTGGCAACCTGCTGAGCCGCACCGTCGCCATGTGTGAGAAGTACTTCGGCGGCACTGTCCACAAAGTGGCTGGCACCGAGGCCATCGACACCGAGCTGGAGACCATGACCAGCGAACTGCTGGGCAAGGTCACGGCAGACATGGACAACCTGACCATCCCGCAGGCTCTGATGGAGATCTTCGCCGTCATCCAGCGCGCCAACAAGTATATCGACGAGACCGCCCCCTGGGCTCTGGCCAAGGATGAGGCCAACAAGGAGCGCCTTGAGAGCGTGCTGTACCATCTGTGCGAGGCTCTGCGCGTGGCCGGCATCCTGCTGAACGCTTACCTGCCCTCCACCGCTCCCAAGATGATGGAGCAGCTGGGTCTGGACGCTTCCGCTATCGACGTGGAAAAGGCCGCTTACGGCGTTCAGGAGAGCTACACCGTCCACAAGGGCGAGGCACTGTTCCCCCGCATCGACGTGGCAAAGGAGATCGCCCACCTGAAGGAAGAGGACGAGAAGCGCAAGGCCGCTGCCGAGGCCGCTAAGAAGGCCAAGGAAGAGGCTGAGAAGAAGGCCGCTGCTCCCGCTGAGGAGAGCAATGTGGACTTCACCCACGAGGCAGAGATCTCCTATGACGACTTCTGCAAGGTGGAGCTGCGCGTGGCCGAGGTCCGCGCCTGTGAGAACCTGAAGGAGAGCAAAAAGCTGCTCCACCTGACCGTCTTTGACGGCGAGCGTGAGCGCTGCATCCTGTCCGGCATCGCCAAGTGGTTCAAGCCGGAAGACCTCATCGGCAAGAAGCTCGGCATCGTCTGCAATCTGGCACCCCGCCCGATGATGAAGGGCAAGTATGTCAGCGAGGGCATGATCTTCGCCGCTGACACTGCCGACGGCGGCTGCTCCATCCCCTTCTACAGCGACGACACCCCCGTGGGCGCGCGCATCCACTGAGCGATGGAGAACAACATGACTCTTTCCCGCGCCGAGAAGCTGGACAAAATTTTCGGCACACCGCTGTTTGCGGTGCTGCTGGCCATCTTCTGCAATGTGCTGTGGGGCTGTGCGTTCCCCTTCATCAAGATGGGCTACCGCCTCTTTGAGATCGATCCGTCCAACACCGCGTCTATCTTCTGCTTTGCCGGTGTAAGGTTCATGCTGGGCAGTCTGCTCGTCCTGCTGGGCAGCACCCTGCTCCAGAGCCGGATGCCCACCTTCCCGAAAGGGAAAGTCTTTGCCGAGTGCTGTGTACTGGGCCTGTGGCAGACCACGACCCAGTACGCCTTCTACTACATCGCCGTGGCGATGCTCACCGGTGCGTTCGGCGGCATCCTGAACAGCACCCAGAGCTTTCTGGGCGTCATCTTTGCCCACTTCATCTACGGCAATGCCGATCGGATGACCCCGGCAAAGACCCTGGGCTGCGCCGTCGGCTTTGCGGGCGTTCTCATCGGCACACTGGGCAACCACGGCGGCGGCAGCGGCTGGGGCGTCTTCTGTATGCTGTTTGCAACGGTGGTCTTCACCCTGTCCGGCCCGTGGAACAAGTCCGTCACCAAAAAGGCGGACAGCTTCGCGGTCTGCTTCCTGAACCTGTTCGTGGGCGGCGCAGCACTTTTCGTGCTGGGTACGGCTCTCGGTGGGCGTCTGGGCAGTGTGACGCCGCTTGGCATTCTGGTGCTGCTGTATCTGGCCTTCATCTGCGGCGCCGGCTATCTGCTCTGGGCTTTGCTGATGAAGAACAACCCCGTCAGCCGCATTGCCATCTTCGGCTTCGTGAACCCGGTGGTCAACGTGCTGCTGAGCGCTGTGCTCAACGGCGAACCGCTGTTCCGCTGGCAGTATCTGGCCGCACTGGTGTTCGTCTGCGTCGGCATCTGGCTGGTGAACAAAGCCCCCGCCAAGAACGCCAAGAAGGAGAAACAATGACCGGCCCGATTTTCGACACCCACGCCCACTACAGCTCCCGCGCCTTCGATGCTGACCGCTTCGCTCTGCTGGACAGCCTGCCCGAAAAGGGCGTGGTCGGCGTCTGCGAGCAGGCCACCCACTCGGGGGACGCGCCCCGGGTGCTGGAACTGGCTCACCGCTATCCGTGGGTGTATGCCGCCATCGGCATCCATCCCGAGAGCCTGCTGGCCCCCGAGGACTGCGGCGAGGAAGGCCCTGCCCCCACTGTCTCGGTCTTTGGCGGCGACTGGGCCGCTGAGATGAAAGCCCTTGCCCCCTATTACGACGACCCGAAGGTGGTCGCTGTGGGCGAGTGCGGGCTGGACTACCACTGGCCTGTGCCGAAAGACGCACAGCTGGCGCTGTTTGAGGCGGAGATCCGCCTTGCGCTTGAGCTGGACAAGCCCATCATCGTCCACGACCGAAACGCCCACGCCGACGTCTACGCCCTGCTGAAAAAATACCGTCCCAAGGGCATCGTCCACTGCTATTCCGGCAGTGCGGACGACGCCGTGTGGCTGGCCCGGCAGGGGCTGTATTTCGGCTTCGGCGGCGCCTGCACCTTCAAGGGTGCCAAACGGGCGGCAAAGGCCATTGCGGCTCTGCCTTTGGAGCAGATCGTCCTCGAGACGGACTGCCCCTACATGGCCCCGGAGCCGGTGCGCGGCATCCGCTGCGACAGCTCCCTCATCCGGTACGTCGGCGAGTATGTCGCCAGCGTCAAGGGCATCAGCCCGGAAGAAGTCTTCCGCCAGACGGCGCAGAACGCCCGGACTGTTTACCAACTGTAAGATTCAGGGCATTTTCCTGTTTCTGTATAAATTCGAAATCATATTTTTTCATAAGGAGATTCTATTATGAAAGCTCGTATCCCTTCTCACCGCGAATTCATCATCAACTTCCCCGACAGCGTTGACCAGGCAAAGGCCAACGAGGGCTGGGCAAAGCTGCAGCAGATCGTTGAGGACTACAAGAAGGCCCACAACGGCGCTTCCGTCTACGCTCCCACCTTCATCGAGGACTGCGAGCCTGCCGTCAAGAAGCTGCAGGAAGAGTACGGCTTCGAGTACACTGTCGAGTACGTAAAGTAATTTTTTCTGAAGATTCAACAAAATGAGAACAGCCGCCGCATGGAGCTTTCCGTGCGGCGGCTGTTTTTGCCCGGCGGGACGCGAAGCGCCGGGCCGCAGCTGTTCTCATCCACCCGCCTATGTGAGTCTGACATTTGTGCAAAAGAAAACCGCCAGTGTATCTCTACACCAGCGGTTTTTTCATGGGCGCGGGTGGATTCGAACCACCGAAGCTGAAAAGCAGCAGATTTACAGTCTGTCCCCATTGGCCACTCGGGAAC
>NZ_JBBNIH010000086.1:0-1006 GCF_040094125.1 Faecalibacterium longum | reverse complement strand
GTGATTCTGGCTCGCACCAACATGGATGGCGAGGTCGTCTCGCTGACCATTGATGAGGTCTACCTGTTCCAGAAGTATCTGGCAAACCACAGCATCACCCTGATGGCAGACGACCAGAAGCTGCCCTGCATCTGCATCGACTGAGGTGTGCCATGCTGAACTTTTTTATCGGTTTCGCATTTTTTGAAGCAGGTGCCATTTTCGGCTTCTTCGTGGCGGCTCTGCTGAACGCCGCCCATGCCGGGCAGGAGGATGACCATGAAGAAATTTGAAGTGGAGATCACGGAGACCCTTCAGCGCACCGTGACCGTAGAAGCCGCTTCGCAGGAAGAAGCGGAGCGTATGGTTGACCGTGGATGGCGCGATGGAGATTACGTCCTCACCGATGAGGATTATGTGGGGGTCGATTTCAAAACGACCGGTGAGCACGAACTTTCGGAAAAGAAGATGCTGGACGTTCTTCTCGTGAAGCCCAATGAGCATCCCCGAAACGTCAGCATCGGCGCAGAACTCGAAGATTTGCAGCAGGCTGTGGGAGGCTCCATCGGCGCAAGCTACCCCTTTGCTGATGACCCGGTTGCTATCGTCTATAACGATGACGGAAAGCTCATGGGGCTGCCCCTGAACCGTGCCCTGCGGGACGAGGACGGGCAGATGTACGATGCCGTTGCCGGGACCTTTCTGGTGGTGGGGCTGGGCGAGAAGGATTTCGCATCCCTGACCCCGGAACTGGCGCAGAAGTACGAGCAGCTTTTTCATCAGCCGGAAGCCTTTCTGAAGTTGGGCAATCGTCTGCTGGTGCTGTCGGTGCCCGACGAACCTCCGACAGAAAAGCCCTGCACCAAGCCTCCGGCAGAGCATGACCGCTAAAATCCCCCTGCTGCACGGGAGGTGATGGCAGTGCAGGAAGAAATCGAACAGAAAACCTTCAATATTATGATCTCCACCACCAAGCTGTCTGCCCGGACTGTTCTCCGGGCGGTAAAAGCGGCGATTCGGTTGTACC
>NZ_JBBNIH010000085.1:0-5813 GCF_040094125.1 Faecalibacterium longum | reverse complement strand
CAACACTGAAAATTTCAGAAGTCGAACCGCAATGCACGTTGAAAATTTTGCAGAGCAAAACGTGTGAAAAGGCAAAGCCCCTGCTCGTGGTCACCGTTCACGCCGAACGCAGTTCCTACCCCTGTTTTGCAGCGGCGTTGTCCGGCTCGCCCACAGAAAGTGTGAGGTCATGGCGCAGTATCTCGTTCAGACGGCTTATGTAAGATTCAAGGTTCAGTATGAAGAAAGCCGGGCGCAGTGCGGACACTACAACCTGCTTCTTTCAAGCACAAGAATAACACTTTGCAGTTGTGCAGTCAACAACCAAAAACAAATTTTGGAAGATTGAACAACTACATAAGATTTTATTTGTGAAAAAGAAAAATACCGCCCACGCAGCGCAGCGATGATTTTGTCGGGTGAATCGGCGGCAAAATAGATCGGATGTGTTGCGGGGCGGTAAAAATCTTCATGGGGAATAAATCCTCGCCGCTCTGTACTTTTCTACAAAATTGGTGGGATTTGCGATAAAGGGTATCATGGATTGCGGAGCGCGTCAAGATGGTTTTGCAAATTTTATTGCAGTAAAGCGGTGATAGTAGGACTTATATTTAACACACGGCAAGAAACAATTTCCGTTTCGCACATTGTAATGTTCGCAGAAAAAACTTATAATGCTTTTGAACCTGTAGGACACATAAAACGCAGAAAAGAGAGGGAATCATGAGAAAACTGTTCCTTTTGGAAGATGACCTGAGCCTGATCAGTGGGCTGACCTTTGCATTCAAGAAACAGGGCTTTGCACTGGATACAGCCCGGACACTGGCAGAAGCCGAGGTGCTGTGGTCAGACAGAAAATATGACCTGCTGGTGCTGGATGTTTCCCTGCCGGATGGCTCTGGCTTCGATTTCTGCCAGAAGGTGCGGCGCACATCCAACGTGCCGATTCTGTTTCTGACCGCTTCGGATGAGGAAATGAATATCATCATGGGACTGGAACTGGGCGGGGATGATTACCTGACCAAGCCGTTCAAGCTGGGTGTCCTGTTGTCGCGGGTCAATGCACTGCTTCGCCGTGCAAATGCGTCCAGCACAAGAGACACAGTGCTGGAATCCAATGGCATCACCGTCCGATTGTTGCAGGGACAGGCATACAAAAACGGAATCTTGCTGGAACTGACCGGCGCAGAGTACAAGCTGCTCTGCTTCTTTATGCAGCATCCGAATGCCGTGCTATCCAAGGAACAAATTCTGGATGCACTGTGGGACTGCGATGGGGATTACATTGACAGCAGTGCCTTAACAGTGTATATCCGGCGGCTGCGGATGAAGATTGAGGACGACCCCGGCAAACCGCAGATGCTGCTGACTGTCCGCGGCATGGGCTATAAATGGAATGGGTAAAGGTGCCGTATGAAAGTATTCGCAAACCGGGAAATCCGGATTTTGTTCCGGACAGTGCTGGCGGTCTGGGCGGTGGCATTGGCTCTCACGCAGGGCATCGTATGGCATACGACGCACGCATTCTCTTTCGCATTACTGTTGGTTTTTCTGCTTCTGGGCGGCTGTCTCTGGGGCGTGCTTCTTCGCTATTTCCAAAGGCAGAGCGCGCTTCTGGAACAGGCAGTTCAGCAAATCCAAAGCTGTCTGGATGGCAACCCGGATGCACGACTGGACTGCGACCGGGAGGGAGAACTTTACCGTTTGTTTCACTCCGTTAATGCATTGGCGGCAGTTCTGAGCGCACACGCAGACAACGAGCAGCGGGAGAAGCGTTTTTTGAAAAATACCATTGCAGATATTTCGCACCAGCTCAAAACACCGCTGGCGGCGTTGAATATCTACAACGGTCTGCTTCAGGACGAAGCTGTTTCGCCGTCGGAGGTCAAAGAGTTTGCAGACCTGTCCGAACAGGAGTTGGACCGCATCGAAACGCTGGTGCAGAATCTGCTCAAAATCACCCGGCTGGATGCCGGTTCGGTCGTCTTGGAGAAGAAAAACGAAAATGTTGCTGAAATGGTGCAGGACATCGCGCGGCAGTATAACTATCGTGCCAAGCAGGAACAGAAAAAGCTTGTTCTGTCCGGCTCAGAGGCGGTTACACTTTGGTGCGACCGTGACTGGATGCAGGAAGCTGTGGACAATCTTGTAAAGAATGCCCTTGACCACACAAAGAGCGGAGATACGATTCAGGTAGAGTGGAATGCACTGCCGTCCATGGTTCAGATCAAAGTGCGCGACAACGGCAGCGGCATCCACCCGGAAGATTTGTACCATATCTTCAAACGGTTTTATCGCAGCCGCTTTTCACAGGATACACAGGGCATCGGGCTGGGTCTGCCGCTGGCAAAAGCCGTTGTGGAAGCCCATCACGGCACCATTGAAGTAGACAGCGAGCTGGGAAAGGGCACGACCTTTACTCTGAATTTTCCGATTCCTACAAAATTGTAGGCTGCGTGTAGGCTTGCAGTAAGGTTGACGTGTTATCCTTTTCTGCACAGACAGAGCTAATCCGTCTGAATCGAAGGAACCTGTAAAGTGAGGGATACACTATGGAACTATTAGAAGTCAACCATCTCTGCAAGACCTACGGCAGCGGAGAAACCGCTGTCCATGCGCTGAAAGATGTTAGCTTTTCAGTGCCGAAAGGCGAATATGTGGCGGTCGTTGGCGAATCCGGCTCCGGCAAAAGCACCCTGCTCAACCTGATTGGCGGACTGGATACGCCGACTTCCGGCAAGGTGCTGATTGATGGCAAGGATGTTTTTGCCATGAAAGACCGGGAGCTGACGATCTTCCGCCGCCGTAATATCGGTTTTATCTTTCAGGCATTCAACCTCATCCCGGAACTGACCGTAGAACAGAACATCCTGTTCCCGGTGCTGCTGGACTACCAAAAGCCGGACAGGGCATATCTGGAAGAACTGCTGACCGTGCTGAATCTGAAAGACCGTCGGAAGCATCTGCCAAGTCAGCTTTCCGGTGGGCAGCAGCAACGGGTAGCCATCGGTCGCGCCCTGATGACCCGCCCTTCCCTGATTTTGGCGGATGAGCCGACCGGCAATCTGGACACCCAGAACACCAGCGAGGTCATTGCCCTGCTAAAAGAAACCTCCCGGAAATACGAGCAGACCATCCTGATGATCACCCACAACCGCAGCATTGCGCAGACGGCAGACCGGGTGTTGCAGGTATCGGACGGCTGCCTGACCGATTTTGGGAGGTGCCGGGAATGAGCAGCACAGAAATGAAAAGCTATCTGAGCCTGATCCCGATTTCTGCCAAGGTACGCAGACGGCAGAACCGCATGACGATTTTGTGCATCGTCCTTGCGGTGTTTCTGGTCACGGCGGTGTTCAGTATGGCAGATATGGCGATTCGGATGGAAACCTCAAACCAGCTGAACAAAAACGGAAACTGGCATATCAGGGTAAAGGACATCTCCCCTGAAACAGCCGCAGAGCTTGCCGCACAGGAGGATGTTGCTGCATTTTCGGCGTACAGCGACATCAACGCTTCCCTTACGGAAAACTACTTTGCCGGAGATAAACGTGCCGCACTGGTAGGAGCAGATGATGCAATCCTTCAAATCTTTCCGGGAATGCAGTGTAGCACTGCCCCGGCGGATGGCGAAGTGCTCGTGACAGCAAACATCCGGGATTGGCTGGATGTCACGGTCGGTACAGCGATTCCGCTGACGCTCCCGGATGGACAGACCATTTCGCTTACTGTCGCAGGTTTCAATGAGGATACCTCCGATGCGAACCAGTATGATGCTGTTGTGCTGGTGATGAACCGCAGTACATTTTCTCAGATTGCCGCACAGGTAGAAGAATCCTTTGAAACACAGTATTTCATCCAGTTCAAGCCACGTACCAATTTGCGGCAGTCCATTGTGAACATCGAAAACAAGTACGGAATTTCAGAAGAAAAAATCTCCGAAAACACTTACCTGATGGCGTTGAACGCAAGCAGCAACAACGATTATATTGTAGGCTTATATGCGGTAGCGGCTGTGTTGGCTGGCATGGTCGTCCTTGCCGGAATTTTTATGATCACAGGGAGCATCAACAGCAATGTAGCGCAGCGTACCAGCTATTATGGAATGCTGCGTTGTCTTGGGGCAGGAAAAAATCAGGTTCGGATGCTTGTCCGGCTGGAAGCTCTTTTCTGGTGTAAAACTGCTGTTCCAGCAGGATGTGTGCTGGGAATCGTTTCCACATGGGGATTGTGTTCCTTTCTGCGTGGATTTATCGGCGAGGAGTTCAGCACTTTACCAGTGCTTGGCATCAGCCCGGTCGGTATTATCTGTGGTTCCGCGCTGGGACTTATCACGGTTTGGTTCGCGGCATCTTCTCCGGCACGGCGGGCGGCAAAAGCTTCTCCGATCACAGCAGCAACTGGGAATGCGGTGGAAAATGCAGCGGATTCTCCGTGTCATGCTCGGTTGGTTGGAAGTCGTGCAGAGCTTTCTTTGGGCGTGAGCCATGCAACCTCGTCCAAAAAGAACTTGCTTCTGATGACAGGTTCCTTTGCGTTAAGCATTCTCCTGTTTTTGAGCTTTTCGGTTTTGCTTCGATGGGTTGGATTTGCGCTGAATCCGTTGCAGCCCTACACACCGGACTTATCGGTGGCTGAAACATCCGGGCAAAATGTCCTTGACCCGGTGCTGGTGGAGCAGCTGGAAGCTCTGCCGGAAGTCAAACACGTATTCGGGCGGATGTATTGCCCGCTCCCGGCGGAATATCAGGGAAAACAGGGGTCCATCGACCTGATTTCATACGATACGATACAGTTTGGCTGGGCGAAAAAAGACCTGATTGGCGGAACCCTTCCGCAGGAGCCGGAGGATGGCACATACCCTGTGCTGACGGTATTCGACAAAAGCAACTCCCTGACCGTGGGTGATACCATTCAGCTGGAGGATGCAAAGCTCACAGTCGTGGGTGTATTGAACGACAGCCCGTTCAGTAGTACCGATTCCCCGATTGTTATCTGCACCGAAGAAACCTTCCATCAGCTGACCGGGCAAAACCGCTATGCGGTGATCGATATTCAACTAAAAGATACCACAGCAGACGCAGCCATTGCACAAATACACACCCTGCTGAGCGACACGTTAAACAAGCAGGTTGTTTTTTCCAACCGAATCGAAGGAAATCGGATGATACAAAGCACCTACTGGGCGTTCCATCTGGTGGTCTATGCGTTTCTCATCGTGATTGCAGGAATCACCATTCTGAACATCGTCAACAGCATTTCCATGAGCGTGTCGGCACGAATGAAGCAGTATGGCATCCTGCGTGCCATCGGGATGGATGATGCACAACTGAAACGCATGATCTCTGCCGAAGCTGGCACCTATGCGGTGTCCGGTCTTGTGGTGGGCATTGCGCTGGGTCTTGTGCTGAATCGGAAGCTGTATATCCTGCTCATCACCCATTATTTCGGTGCAGCGTGGCAGATGCCGTGGGGCTGTCTTGCCGTGATTGTCGTAGTCGTGCTGGCGGCTGTGGTGCTGGCAGTATATAATCCGGTCAGGCGAATCCTCATGCAGCCCATTACTGCAACCATCAGTGAATTATAAGCCAGAACAACAGATGCCCACCAGCTTATGGCGAAAACCATAGGTCGGTGGGCATCGTGTTCTTTATAGGGGCTTAATCTTCCAGTCTGCCGTGGTCACAGCCAAGCGACAGATAACGCTCCATCTCCCCTCTCAGCACCATCTGGGCATACTCCAAGGGCTTATTATACAGCAGCCAGTCCAGTTCTGCCCGCTGTGCCGGGGTGTTGCCGTACTCATCCTCGACGGCGATGCAGTCGATGGCAAG
>NZ_JBBNIH010000084.1:0-6381 GCF_040094125.1 Faecalibacterium longum | reverse complement strand
TGATTTGAAATAACCTGTATGCGAAATTGTTCTTTTTCATCCTCGGTCATCTCAAGTGGAACGCCGTGCAATGTGTCTACAATATAGGACGAAATTTTAGCGAAGTGCTCGTCAAAATCAGTGGTATTCAAATTTTCTTCCTGATTCACTTCACTCTGCATGTACGGTCGCCTCACTTTCCTTTTTTTTAGGCATAAACCAATAAAATATAACACAAAATGCTAAAGCAAACACAACACCAAAAACATTTTGACTCACTCTAAGACTAACCGCTCCTTGTAGTCCATATGTCTCTGCAGCAATGGCTAAAGCACCAAATGTGTTAAATACTGCCTGCCAGCCATATTGTGCTGAAAATCCTACACCGATTCCACCAAGAATTCCTATATATGCATAGATTGACGAAGGAAGCAGAAAATATAATACTGTAAAACATATAACACCTGCAATATTTCCGACAATCCTTTTACGGACTCTGTAGTGCATATCTTCCATAGACGGCAAAATCACGGACATGGCCGCAATACCAGCCCACATTGCACGTGGCATATTACAAAGTTCTGCAATGCAAAGGACAATCGGTACGCATAAAATCTGACATATCTGCCATTTTGTTCTGGAAGAAGTGATATCAAATTCTTGTATCAGATCTTTCAGATTTCTTTTATAAGTTCTGTTTTTATGATTTCGATAAAATACGAAGCAGGTAAGTGCTGCACCTAAAGCCATTCCGACTAATCGCATCTGATAGCTTTTTCCCGTAACATCATAACCATATAGCAGCAGATACCCAAGAACCAATGTAGATTGATTAAACATGGATGGATTATGGCATCCGAACAGAATCAACACAGCCAGTGCCGCAATATTTAACAGCATTCCCAATACCGGTGAAAACTGATTTGCTAAATGCGGACATACAGTCATAATTACAAAGAACAAAGCCAAAAGCATCGTAGATTGTCCGGTGTGGATCCCCAGATCCGCATTCCTAAACACCATGAGACATAATAAGACTACTACACCTACAATGCTGTTCTCATTTCCAAATAGGATGCTGAAAATACTAACAAAGAAAAAACAAAATGCCATTGTAGCAGCTATCTTCACCAGATATACCCACATATGATATAGTTTTTCTTTTAGTGTTTCACTCTTTTTCAACAGGTTTTTAGAACCTGCCTGATTTAACTGCAACTCCTGATAAAATGTCATATAAATCCTCCCATCTTCTAATTTATCTTAAAACTAGATAATCTCATCTTTCTGCTTTGGCAGCTCTATAACAAATCTGCATCCACCATATTCACGGTTTTCTGCTTTGATTGTTCCTCCGGCACTATCTACAATCCGTTTTACAAGTGCAAGACCTAGGCCATTTCCTTCTGCTTTATGAGATCCATCTACCTGATAGAACTTGTCAAATATTCTGGATTTTACATCATCCTCTATTCCTGGTCCTTCATCTTCCAGAATGAACTTAACAGAATCCTGTTCTTGTTTCAGAAACATCGTAATTGTCCCCTTTGAAGGGCTGAACTTAATCGCATTATCTAAAAGATTTATCCAGATATGCATAAAAAGTCCTTCATTCGCAGTATATTTAACTTCCTCCAATTCTACCTGAAAACCAATTTCTTTTTCTGTCCATTTTGTTTCCAATGAAAGAACTGCCTGGCGGATCTGTTCATCCAGACGATATTCTGTTTTTTTCATTGGTATATTCTGATTCTCTAACTTGGATAACAGCAAAATATTACCAACCAATCCGGAAAGTCTTTGGGTGTTAAATAAGATTTTTTCTACATATTCCTCTTGATCCGGAGACAGTTCTTCTCCCTGAAGTAGCATTGTATATCCTTCAATGGCATTAATCGGGGTCTTAAACTCATGAGAAACATCAGATACAAAATCCATCTGCAGCACCTCTGTTGCACGAAGTTCTTTTGTCATAACGTTAAAACTTTGATAAGATTCTCCAACTTCTGCTATACGGCTGTTCGTTTCCAAATGCTGTTCAAAATCTCCCCGAGAAACTTCCTTCATTGCTTTACTAAGTCTTGTAATTGGTTCCAGTAACTTTGCATTAATAAAGGAAGTGATCAGCCCTGCAATCAATGTATTGAAAATCAAAAGCCAGCCAAGCACAGGTATGCTGCCCGGCAGATTAAAAAAATGATTCAAAAAAGCAAATAATAATGCAGATATGACTGTTGAAAATACAAGTGCCAGCCAGATTGCACCAGTCAGACAGGATCGGATCCGCAATCCTTTTTCTTTCTTTTGTTCCATTATTTTTTCACCACCTTGTATCCAATTCCACGCATTGTTACGATTTCAAAATCAGGGTTATCTTTCAAACGCTCCCTGATTCTTCCTATATGTACCTCTATCGTATGTGGGTCTGCCTCCGTCTCGTATCCCCATACTTCATCCATCAACTGTTGTTTTGTAAATATTCTGCCTGGCGAAGCTGCAAGCTTATATAAAAGCAGGAATTCTTTTTTAGGCAAAACAAGACTTTCCTTATCAGTTGTAACCGTCATTGCATCATAATCAAACTCTGTTGAACCGATCACAATTTTGTGTTCATTCAGTATCTGTGCACGGCGAAGCAGTGCTCCGACTCTTAAAACCATTTCATTCACATTTACCGGTTTTACCATATAATCGTCACTTCCCGAAAGAAATCCCTGGCGCATATCATCAAAGGAACCTTTCGCAGTGATCATAAGTACAGGTATCTGATATCCTGCTGAACGGAGTTCCGACACCAGTTCATAACCATCCATAACCGGCATCATAATATCAGAAATGATCAGATCAATATATTCCTTAACCAATACTTCTAATGCCTGTGCTCCATCCGATGCACTTTTGACTTGATATCCATTCTTCTCAAGCACTTTTTGGAATAGCTGGCTTAATTCTTTATCATCTTCTACAATCAATATTTGAAACACGTTTTCCTTCCTCCTTATTAAAACAGATACCTTGCCCATCCAAGCAGATGCTGTACCAAAAATATTTTTCTCTGACGTTTCTTTGTTAATTCGATTGGCTCTACATGATATGGATCACGATAGGTTCCATCTTCCAATACCTGGCGGGACACTCTTTCATATTCCATCATGCCCTCTTCCAACTGTTTATTAATATCTTTACTGCGAATTACAAGCATCAGTTCCGTATCCAGATATGCACTTCTCATGTCCATATTAAAGGAACCGATTACAGACAGATCATCGTCAATCAGAATACTTTTTCCGTGGTATGAATAACCGCCTTCATATTCCCAGATATTAATTCCTGTACTTAAGATTCTATTTCTGTTTTTCGCATAATCGGCAGCCCCAAATGGATTCCCATTATTCGCAACTGAATTTGTCATGATAGAAAAATCTGAAACGTTCTCTGCAATCTCCTCCCATGTATTATACATCATATCATTACAGATAATATATGGCGTGTGGATCTTCACACGATTTTTTGCATTTTTCATCAATTCTCCCAACTGATACCACACTACTGGTTCTTTGGAACCTGTGTGAATAGGATTTGACACTAATGCAATCTTTTCTGTCTCAAAAGTTTCGTCCGTGTAATCGGTATCGCAGATTCTTTCCTTATTCTCTTCAAAATATTTCTGATAGCCGTTTTGCAACTCTAAAACTGCGTTCTTTACAGATTTTCTATTTGCCAGTTTTTTATTGTCATGAAAATAATCACTGTCTTCTTGTTCCCATATCGTTTCAAAATACTCTAACAACTGGTTAACTGAATTTTCTTTCTCAGGTTCATCGCAAACCACTAACACGTCTCTATCATAGTTCTTATGTCCCGGAAAATCACCCAGGAAATAATTGTATGTATTTCTTCCCCCAAGAATATATCTCTTTCCATCTGCAATCAAATATTTATCATGCATTCTACCCATTATTTTCCACGGTTTCAACGGATTGGCCTTATTATACAATTTAATTTCAACATTCTCATGGGAAGATAATCCATAGAAATACGGATTTCCTTCCATATCAATCCAGCTCTCCATTCCATCTACCAACAGACGAATATGTACACCTCTGTCTGCCGCATCATGCAGTGCTCCTAAGATCAATTTTCCACTTTCATCGGATTGAAATGCAAAAGTAGAAAGAATAATTTCCTTTTTTGCATTCTTGATCAAACGCACTCTTTGTAAAAGCGCTTCTGGATTCTTTTCTATGATTACTGCCCGTTCTGTATTTTCACTGCATTCGTTCCATGACCCATTTTTTGTTTCTTTTTTGGTTGTATTGGACACTTCCGGCTGCTTTTTATATGCAACGCAGATTCCGAGCAATTCATAAAAAGCCACACATAAAAAAATTGCCAGTATAACAAGAAGGATTTTACATATTTTATGCTTTTTCATTGTACATCACTTGATTCCTTTTTATTTCTTATTCTTATTCATTAGCAATACAATACAATAGAAAACTCAATTTAACCTCAACAAGGTTTGTTTTTTCATCCATGCAAAATCTTCTTTGTACAACAGACTGTTAGATATAGCAAAAACGGCCTTTCAAAAACAGTTAACTTCTAGATCAACTGTTTTTTGAAAGGTCGTTTCATCAGATTCTTATAGCAATCCAGCAAATAATCTCATAAATAATTGTCCCAGTCGCAAATATGCACTTCGTCCGGTTTGATATTGGTCTGTCACATCACGACATTCTCCCATCGTTCTTATCAGATCATTTTTTATTTCCACAACTGCCTGACAATCTGCCATAAAACAGCCGTTTTCAAAATGGTGATATAAACTTCGATAATCCAAATTAATTGTTCCACAAGTTGCCATACAGTCATCTGCCACACTCATTTTTGCATGACAGAAACCAGGAGTCCACTCATAAACACGAACACCATGTTTAACTAATCCATGATAAAAAGAACGAGTTACATTATAAATGAATTTTTTATCAGGGATACCAGGTGTGATAATTCTTACGTCTACCCCTCGCTTAGCAGCCAGACATAACGCATGCGTCATTTCATCTGTTATGATTAGATATGGAGTCATAAACCAACAATATTTTTCAGCTTTATTTATCATACTGATATAAACTTCTTCTCCGACCTGCTCATTATCCATAGGACTGTCTGCATAAGGCTGAACAAAACCTGTTTGCTGTGCTTTATAATCGTAATGAATAATGTATTTACTAAAATCAGTATCATTCGTAGCTTTTTCACTAACAGCATTCCACATTTCTAAAAATGTCACTGTAAGCGACTGAACAGCATCTCCTTCTAAACGAATACCTGTATCTTTCCACTGTCCATACGGGTGTGTGTAATTAAAATATTCGTTTGCTAGATTATATCCACCTGTAAATCCGACTTTTCCATCAATAACTGTTATTTTTCTATGATCACGATTGTTCAAAAACAGATTTAAACCTGGCATAAACGGATTGAATACACGGCAATGAATTCCTATTGTCTCCATTTTTTTCACAAAATCTGTGTTAATAAAGCCTATAGAACCCATATCATCGTAGAATACTCTAACTTCCACACCTGCTTTTACTCGCTCTTCCAGAACATCTTGAATCTTATGCCATGCTTCAGCGTCTTCTATCGCATGATATTCCATAAAGATAAACTTTTGTGCTTTCTCCAAATCCTTAAGCTGTGCCTCTAATCCTTTCACTGCTTCATCAAAATACACAATATCCGTATTCTGATAGATTGGATACTGCGAATTTCTTTGTATGTAACTTGCTATATTTCCTGCTTTCGGAATTGCTTCTTTTATTCTGCTCAAACACTCCTGACTGTCCGGAAGCATTGGTAACAATTTGCTATCAATTTCTGCATACCGCTCACGCATTTTATGTGTGCCACCATTCAAACCAATCAACAAATACAGGCCTACACCCATAATTGGGAAAATTAGAATTAAGATGACCCAAGGCATTTTCATAGAGGATGTCTTATTTGATGCGTACAATCCCAAAACCAAGATCCCACTCAAAATCCTTGTAAATAAATTTATGACTTCTGCATATTCATTCAAGCGTGTTACGATAGTAATAATAAAAATCACTTCCAGAAGAATGCAGATTATGGAAAAACACAGCCGTTTTACCCCATTTTTTGTTTTTGCTTTGCCCTCTAAAGTATCTTGTTTCATATATATTCCGCCTTCCTACTTGCTCAGTTTTCTCCCTAAATTTCGTGGAACATACCAATTTTGTCTTTTATTCTCTGCATTTCATTACACCGGACTGGATAAGTTTGGTGCGGATGTCCTCATACAGTGAAATAATTTGATACTTACAAGTATATTCCAAATAGTCAGAATTGCAATAGGTAACCTGAGCTGTTTTC